>NZ_JAVRPS010000099.1:0-3700 GCF_032162105.1 Mycobacterium sp.
GGCGTCGACATCATCATCGCCCAAGGTGGCGAGGCCGGCGGACACTCCGGCGAGGTCGGCTCGATCGTGCTGTGGCCGCAGGTGGTCAAGGAGGTCGCACCGGTTCCGGTGCTCGCCGCGGGCGGTATCGGCAGCGGTCAGCAGATCGCGGCGGCGCTGGCGCTCGGCGCTCAGGGCGCATGGACGGGCTCGCAGTGGCTCATGGTCGAGGAGGCCGAGAACACCCCGGTGCAGCAGGCGGCCTACGTGAAGGCAGGCAGCCGCGACACCGTGCGGAGCCGCTCGTTCACTGGCAAGCCGGCCCGGATGCTGCGCAACGACTGGACCGAGGCCTGGGAGAACCCGGACAACCCGAAGCCGCTCGGCATGCCGCTGCAATTCATGGTGTCCGGGCTCGCGGTCGCCGCGACGCACAAGTACCCCAACGAGACGGTCGACGTCGCGTTCAACCCGGTCGGCCAGGTCGTCGGCCAGTTCACCAAGGTCGAGAAGACCTCGGCGGTCATCGAGCGGTGGGTGCAGGAGTACCTGGAGGCGACCAACACCCTGAACGAGCTGAACGAGGCGGCTTCGGTCTAGCGCCACTCCCCCGATCGACCGCGAATCCCGCTGCCCTGTGCGGCGGGATTCGTGCTTTCCAGGCTGTCCGACGCCGCCGGGGTCTATGTATGATGCTCTACATAACCGGCCCCCGGTGAAGGGATGTGCAGGTGGTCAGTCCCCGCGAACGAATGGTCATCTCGACCGCACTGCTGATCCGGGAACGTGGCGCGCACTCGACGGCCATCTCCGACGTGCTCGAACACAGCGGCGCGCCCCGAGGTTCGGCGTACCACTACTTCCCCGGCGGTCGCACCCAGCTCCTGTGCGAGGCCGTCGACTACGCCGCCGAGTACACCGCGGCCCGGATAGCGAGGGCCGACACCAGCGCGGCCGCCATCGACGTCATCGTCGACCGGTTCCGCGCATTGCTGATCGAATCCGATTATCGCGCGGGGTGCCCGGTGGTGGCGGTGGCCGTCGAGGCGGACAACCAGCCGGTGATCGACCGGGCGGCAGCGGCGTTCACCCGCTGGACCGAACTCGTCCGACAGCGACTGGAGGCCGACGGTGTCGGCACCGAGCGCGCGGAGGAGATCGCGATGTTGGTGATGACGTCGATCGAGGGCGCGATCGTCGTTGCCCGTGTCGCGCGCGACGTCAAGCCGCTCGACCTCGTCCATCGACAACTGCAGGACATCTTGGCGGCCGAAACGGCGAAGGGAAACCTCAATCATGACCAATGAGTGGCAGTCGACGGCGTGCATTCTCTGCGAGTGCAACTGCGGCGTCGTCGTGCAGGTGGAGGACCGCAGGCTGGTCAAGATCCGCGGCGACAAGGAGCATCCCGCGTCGCACGGCTATACCTGCAACAAGGCCCTGCGGCTCGACCACTACCAGAACAGCCGCAACAGGTTGACCTCTCCCCTGCGCAGGCGCGATGACGGCGCATACGAGGAAATCGACTGGGACACCGCGATATTCGAGATCGCCGAGGGCTTCTCCAAGGTCCGCGACGAGCACGGCGGCGACAAGATCTTCTACTACGGCGGTGGCGGCCAGGGCAATCACCTCGGTGGCGCCTACAGCGGCGCGTTCCTCAAGGCGATCGGGTCGCGCTACCGGTCGAATGCGTTGGCGCAGGAGAAGACCGGTGAGAACTGGGTCGATCAGCATCTCTACGGCGGGCATACCCGCGGGGAATTCGAGCACGCCGAGGTCTCGGTCTTCATCGGCAAGAACCCGTGGATGTCGCAGAGCTTTCCGCGGGCCCGGGTGGTGCTCAACGAGATCGCCAAGAACCCCGCACGCTCGATGATCGTGATCGACCCGGTGATCACCGATACGGCGAAGCTCGCCGACTTCCACCTGCGCGTGCGCCCCGGTACCGACGCCTGGTGCCTGGCGGCGCTGGCCGCGGTGCTGGTGCAGGAGGATCTCTGCAACGAGGCCTTCCTGGCCGACCACGTCAACGGCTCGGACGCCGTCCGGGCGGTGCTCGCCGACGTGCCGGTCGCCGACTACGCGCAACGCTGTGGCGTCGACGAGGACCTGCTGCGTTCAGCGGCCCGCCGGATCGCGGCCGCGGGAAGCGTGTCCGTGTTCGAGGACCTCGGCATCCAGCAGGCGCCCAACAGCACGCTGAGCTCCTACCTGAACAAGCTGCTCTGGATCCTGACCGGCAACTTCGCCAAACGTGGTGCCCAGCACCTGCATTCGTCCTTCGCGCCGCTCTTCGGCGTGGCCGGCGTCGGCCGCACTCCGGTCACCGGGGCGCCGATCATCGCAGGCCTGGTACCGAGCAACGTGGTGCCCCAGGAGATCCTGACCGAGCACCCCGGCCGGTTCCGGGCGATGATCGTGGAGAGCAGCAACCCCGCCCATTCGATCGCCGACTCGGCCTCGGTGCGCGAGGCGCTGGAGTCGCTGGAGTTGCTCGTCGTCATCGACGTGGCCATGACCGAGACGGCCCGGCTCGCCCACTACGTTCTGCCAGCGGCCAGCCAGTTCGAGAAGCCAGAGGCGACGTTCTTCAATTTGGAGTTCCCGCACAACACCTTTCATCTCCGCCATCGGGTGATGGAGCCCTTGCCGGGCACGTTGGCCGAACCGGAGATCTGGGCGCGGCTGGTGCGGGCGCTCGGCGTCGTCGACGACGACGAACTGAAGCCGCTCCGCCGCGCGGCCGAGCAGGGCCTGGACGCCTACACGCAGGCGTTCCTTGCCGCCGTCAGCGCCAACCCTGCGTTGGGCCGGGTGTTGCCGTTCGTGCTGTACGAGACCTTGGGGCCGACGCTGCCCGAGGGGCTGGCCGGCGCGGCCGCGCTGTGGGGCCTGGCCCAGAAGACGGCGATGGCCTACCCCGAGGCGATGCGCCGCGCCGGTCACCCCGACGGCAACGCGTTGTTCGAGGCGATCCTGTCGGGCCGCTCGGGCGTGACGTTCACCGTGCACGAATACTCCGACGACTTCGCCCTGATCACCCATCCGGATCACCGGATCGCGGTGGAGATGCCGGAGATGCTCGACGAGATCCGCGCGCTGCGCTCTGCTCGCACCGCGCTCACCAGTGCGGAGTTCCCGATGGTGCTGTCGGCGGGCGAGCGTCGCGCCTACACCGCCAACGACATCCTGCGCGACCCGACCTGGCGCAAGAAGGACACCGACGGAGCGCTGCGGATCAGCGCCGAGGACGCGGGGGCCATCGGCGTGATCGACGGCGGCCGAGCGCGGATCACGACCGCGGCGGGCAGCGCCGTGGCGACGGTCGAAGTCAGTGACGCCATGCTGCCAGGACACGTGTCGCTGCCCAACGGATACGGCCTGGACCACGTCGACGCCGATGGCCAGTCAAGCACCCCGGGCGTGGCGCCGAACGCGTTGACGTCGACGGACTGGCGCGACGCCTACGCAGGTACGCCATGGCACAAGCACGTGCCCGCACGGATCGAGGCCGTCGCTCTCATTACATGAATCGGTGCCGGCGTGCAGAATTCATCCACAGGTCGGCTCGTCATGCACGAGTTGTAATCCCTTGTGCCACTTTGGTTTCAGGCGTCACATTCCAGGTTTTCTTGTCAGCAGTTCGAACTAGTGTTCGGGTATGAGTTTGAGTGCGGTCCCCGACTACGAGGACGACGAGGACTATGTCGTGGTCCTC
>NZ_JAVRPS010000100.1:0-3448 GCF_032162105.1 Mycobacterium sp.
GTGGACTACTACAACCGCCTCGAGCGGGGGAACCTGGGCGGCGTGTCCGACAGCGTGCTGGACGCGATCGCCCGTGCCCTGCAACTCGACGAAGCAGAACACGCGCATCTGTGCGATTTGGCCCGCGCCGCCAACACCACGTCACGCACCCGCCGGCCCCGTGACAGCCAGCAGCAGATCCGTCCCGGGGTGCAGCGCATCCTCGATGGGCTGACCCAGATGCCGGCAATCGTGCACAACGGACGCCTGGACATCCTGTCGGCCAACAGCCTCGGATACGCCCTCTTCTCGCCGATCTACGTCGAGTCGGCCCGACCCGTCAACCACGCCAGGTTCGTTTTCCTCGACCCTCGCGCGAGCACGTTCTATCCCGACTGGGACCTCGCCGTCGATTCAACAGTGGACGTCTTGCGCACCGAGGCCGGACGAAACCCGTTCGACCGCAACCTGTCCGACCTCGTCGGGGAACTTTCCACGCGCAGTGAGACCTTCCGCAAGCGGTGGGCCGCCCACAACGTGCGCCTCCTCCGGACCGGGCGCAAGCGCTACCACCACCCCGTGGTCGGCGAACTCAGCCTCGACTACGACGCCATGGAATTCCCAGCCGATGCCGGCCTGACCCTCACCGCTTACAGCGCCCAACCGGGAACGCCGTCTCACGATGGACTGAACCTGCTCGCCAGCTGGGCTGCGACCATCGACCAAACCCACACTGCTGACACCGGCCAAGCCACGAACCACCCCGCTTAGCCGGCGCTGGCACACGGCTCCCCTTCATCGGCCCGACACCGGTATTTTTCGACGACGAGCCACGCAGTACGGTTTCCCCGACAGACCACAAAATTCGTGGTGTACGAAGCCTGGTCGGTGCAAAGACTACTGCCCAGAGCAGCTTTTCGGCATCGGATCGCCCGCCTGATAAAGCCACAGCACTGGTAAGCAACCCGCCGTCAGCCGAACTGGCGGGCCAGCCAGTCCGCGCTGTCGCGCGCAGCGGTTCGGGCCACCGCCGTATCGGCGAACATGTCGAAGCCGTGCACGGCGCCGGCGTAGACGTGCAGTTCGGTAGGCACCGCGGCCCGGCATAGTCGCGCACCGAAATCGATCGACTCGTCGCGCAGGCAGTCCGCCGTGCCGACACCGATGAATGTCGATGGCAGGCCGCTCAGTTCATTGGCCCGGGCCGGCGCCGCATCCGCTGGCACGTCATCGGTGCGGTACCGATCCCCGAGATAACTGCGCCAGCCGAACGCGTTGGATTCGCGGGTCCACACCTGCAATCCCTCGAGCTGGCTCGACACCGTGAGACCCCGGTCGTCGAGCATCGGATACTCCAAGTATTGAAACGCCAACGGGACATTCGCGTCCTCGCGGCACCGCAGTGCCAGGCCAGCCGCCAGTGCCCCGCCGGCACTTCGGCCGCCGATCCCCACCCGCCACGGGTCGATCCGCAGCTCGTGAGCGTGCTCGACGATGAAGCGCAGCCCCTCCTCGCAGTCGTCCAGCGGCCCGGGGTACGGCACTTCGGGTGCCAGCCGGTATTCGACACTCACGCAGACACAGCCCAACCAGCGGCACCACTCGAGCAGGCGGACATCGTCCATGTATCGGTTGCCGATCACCATCCCGCCGCCATGCATCCAGTACAGGACCGGTGGCTCCTCGGCGGAATCGACGGGTCGTAGCACCGACAGGGCGACGTCGCCGCGGTCGGTGGTCAGCTCGACGCGCTCGATGTCCGGTGCGGACTGTGGCTCGAACATCGTCCCGCCGCGCATGGCGGGAACATTTTCTGCGGAGAAGTCGAAATCGGGGAAATCGCGCAGAATTTCGGCGATCTCGGGGTCGATCCAGTCGGCTCTGGTCGCCGTCATCAGCCGACACCCATCAGGTGCTTGCCCGCACCCACGAGCCCGCCGTCGACGCGGACGTCACAGCCGGAGATGAACGCCGCGGCATCGGATTCAAGGAAGGCCACCGTGGCGGCGATGTCCTCGGGCCGCCCTGGCAGCGGCCGGTCTGGGCGTTTGACCGGCGTCACCTCGATCATGACCGGAATGATGGGCTGCCGATCCAGTTCCAGCCTGCCCATAGGCGTGTCGATCAGCCCGGGTGAGATCGCGACGGTGCGTCCGCCCTTCTTGCCCCACGGCGTGGCCAGGCGCTCGGCCAGCCGGGTCACGCCGCGTTTTGCCAGGACGTAGGCCGTGGCGCTGTCGAGGGGTTGGCCCATGGCCTGCTCGACCGCGGCGAAGAACCCGTCGGCGAGCGGGTCGTCGAGCAACGGTTCCACGGCGGCGGGGACGTCGCTGTAGCTGGCGATCGATCCGATCAGGATCGCGGAGCTGCCCGGGTTGACCAAGGGGAACAGCGCGTCGGTGATGCGCACCGAGCCGGCCAGGTCCACGTCCAGCACGGTGCTCGCATCGGCCATCTCCGGTGAAACGCCTGCGGTATGCACGAGGCAGCGCAGCCGGCCGAGTCCGCACACCCGATCGGCGACCGCTGCGACATCAGCCGCGGAGGTCACGTCGCAGCGCAGCGTCTCCACGACCGCCCCTTGCGTTCCTAGGGCTTTGCGTGCCTGGTCGAGTAGGTCTTCGCGCACATCCACCAGCAGCAGACGCCCGCGATGAGCGAGTGCGCGGGCGCAGGCCAGTCCCATGCCGCCCGCGCCCCCGGTGATCACCAGAACGTTGTCAATGGCCATCGTGCCCTCTCGTCGTCGAAGATCGTTATCGCCTGCGGCCGCCCGACAGAGGGAAGTGTGTCACATGATCAACCTATGACATGCGTGAAGGGAGACTCTAGTTGTCCGAAAAAGAACGTGATGGTCTACTGGAAGCATGAAGGTGACAGTCGACCCCGATCTCTGCGAAGCCAACGCATTGTGCGTGGCAGAAGCGCCTGAAGTGTTCGATCTGAGCGACGACGAGGTCGTTGACATCGTTCTTCCGGAACCGCCCTTCGAGATGGAATCGGCGGTAGTCGACGCGGTGGCCGCCTGTCCGAAGCAGGCGCTACGGATAATCGCGGACTGAGTCGGGGCTAAAAACTGCTCTGATTAGCACACCTACATTGCAGAAATCGCACTCATCGTTCTACTGTGAGGGAAGCCCACTCGCAACATCTGGTGTGGGAGCTCGTGTACCAGCCGTTCCAGGAGGGAAATCCGCATGCTGCCCGACGACGCCAAGATCATCTCCGTAGACGACCACGTCATCGAGCACCCGCGCGTCTGGCTCGACCGGGTGCCCGCCAAGTACGCGGAGGTGGCTCCGCGCATCGTCAAGCTGCCCGACGGCAACGACACCTGGCTCTACGAGGGCAAGCAGTCCGGCAACTTTGCGCTCAACGCCGTCGCAGGCAAACACCCGCGCGACTTCGGGATGGATCCGCGTAGTTATGACGACATGCTGCCGGGCTGCCACGACATCGAGGACCGCAT
>NZ_JAVRPS010000101.1:0-2719 GCF_032162105.1 Mycobacterium sp.
CGGTCGCGGAGTTCGCGGGTGTCGTCGACGCCACCGTGGCTGGCCGCGTCGAGTTCGACGACGTCGACGTTGCCAGGGCCGTTGGGCGCCAGCGCGACGCAGGAGTCACACACGCCGCACGGGGTAGGCGTGGGGCCCTGCTCGCAGTTCAGCGAGCGAGCGAGGATGCGCGCCGAGGACGTCTTGCCGCACCCGCGCGGGCCGGAGAACAGGTAGGCGTGGTTGATCCGGCCCGACGACAGCGCCGTCGACAGCGGTTCGGTGACGTGTTCCTGGCCGACTACTTCACCGAACGTCGCCGGCCGGTACTTGCGGTAGAGAGCCACGGATGAAGGCTACCCAGACGCAGTGACGAGCCGGGACCTAGCCGCGTGCCAGCAGCGACTCGGTCGCCGCGAGCAGAGCGCACGTCGACAGCCCGTCGATCGCCTCGCGCAGGTCGGGCGCCGAGGGGAACGAGGGCGCGACACGAATGTTCTTGTCGTCCAGATCTTTTCGATACGGGAACGCTGCACCCGCCTCGGTTACCGCGATGCCCGCGTCCTTGGCGAGCGCGATGGTTCGCCGTGCCGTGCCCGGCCACACGTCCAGGCTGACGAAGTACCCGCCCTTGGGATCGGTCCATGACGCGATCTTGGACTCGCCGAGCCGGTCGGCGAGGATCTCGGCGACCAGGGCGAACTTCGGCGCGAGCAACTGCTGATGTCGCTGCATCTGCAGCCGCACGCCGTCGGCGTCACCGAAGAACCTCAGATGGCGGAGCTGGTTGATCTTGTCCGGGCCGATCGACTTCTTGCCCGAGTGCTGCAGATACCAGGCCACGTTGCCGAGCGAGCCGCCGAAGAAGCTGACCCCTGCACCCGCGAACGTGATCTTCGAGGTCGACGCGAACACCAGCGGGCGGTTCGGGTTGCCCGCCGCGGCGGCCAGGCCGAGCACGTCGATCTGCGGCGGGAAGTCGTGGGTCAACGTGTGCACCGCGTAGGCGTTGTCCCAGAACAGGCGGAAATCCGATGCGGCGGTCTTCATCTGGACGAGACGACGCACGTTCTCCCAGGAATAGGTGGTGCCCGTCGGGTTGGAGAAGACCGGCACGCACCACATGCCCTTCACCGCGGGGTCGATGGCGACCAGTTCCTCGACGAGGTCGACGTCGGGGCCGTCCTCGCGCATCGGCACGGGGATCATCTCGATGCCGAGGCTCTCGGTGATGGCGAAGTGCCGGTCATAGCCGGGCGCCGGGCACAGGAACTTGATTCCGCCGTCCAGCTGGTCCTGGATCCACGGCCGCGGCGAGTCCAGCCCGCCGTGCAACAGCGAGAACACCACGGCGTCGTGCATGAACTCGAGGCTGGCGTTGTTGCCCGCGATGAGGTTGGGCACCGCGATGCCGAGCAGTTCGCCGAAGATGGCCCGCAGTTCCGGCAACCCGTGCAGGCCGCCGTAGTTGCGGGTGTCGGTGCCGTCCCCGTCGCGGTAGGCATCCTTTCCCGAGCCAGGCAGGCTGAGCAGGCCATTGGACAGGTCGAGCTGTTCAGGGGACGGCTTGCCCCTGGTGAGATCCAGGCTGAGCTTCCTGGCCTGCAGGTCGGCGTAGTTGCGGCGCTGCCGATCGTGCTGCGCCTGCAGTTCGTCATGGCCCAGCGATTCAAATGACACGGCGCACGCCTTTCACCATCTACTCAAGCCGTGGAAAGAGAAGGGGACCCCGCGCACCCGCCAGAGCCCATTGACCCTTGCTGCCTTCCGGCCCTGGGGGAGTTCACAGGATGGACGCCGCGCGGGGTCCGAACAGAGTGTAGTACCCGCGGAACTAGCGACTTGTCGGGCGTCATAGGCCAGTCGGCTACCATTGCCCGCGGAGGATTCGCCTAGTGGCCTATGGCGCTCGCCTGGAACGCGGGTTGGGTTAACGCCCTCAGGGGTTCAAATCCCCTATCCTCCGCACTGGTCCGGGGTGCGATCTGCCGAAGAGGCAGGTCGCGCTCCGACCCATCGAAGGCCACTGACGTCAAGGAGGACCATGCGGCGCTGGATCGCGGTGTTGTGGAACACGTCGTTCTTGGTCCTCGCTGGAGTCCTCTACTTCTTCTTCGTGTTGCCGCGCTGGCCCGAGCTGCTCGGCGACACGTCCCACACGCTCGGCACCGCACTGCGCATCGTCACGGGTGCGCTGATCGGGCTGGCCGCGCTACCGGTGGTCTTCACCTTGCTGCGCACGCGCAAGCCCGAGTTCGGTACGCCACGCCTGGCGCTGACCTTGCGGGTCGTGTCGATCGCCCTGCTAGTACTAGCGGGCGTGCTCATCATCGGCACCGCCATCAGCGAGCTCTGGCTGAGCCTGGACAGCGCGGGCCAGTGGCTGTTCGGCATCTACGGTGCCGCCGCCGCGGTCGCGTTGCTCGGTGTGCTCGGCTTCCATCTGGCGTTCACCGCCGAGTTGCCGCCGCCCCCGCCGAAGCCGTTGAAGCCCAAGACCGAGAAGCGTCGTCGCGGACGGGGCGCGGCCGCCGACGAGGACGAGACACCCGCTGAATCCGAAGTGACCGACGCCGTCTCGGACGAGGACGCGGAGGCCGCCGACGACACCGCCGACGCCGACGCTCCGGCACCCGTCTCGGCCGACGAACCGTCGGAATCCACCGAGGCTGTTGAGCTCACCGAGACCACTGCGGCTGACGAGACCTCTGAGGCCAATGAGGTCGACGAACCGGCTAAC
>NZ_JAVRPS010000102.1:0-14232 GCF_032162105.1 Mycobacterium sp.
CGGTAGACGTCGACGCGCAGGTCGCCCTCGGGAATCTCGATGTGGTCGGTGGTCTCGACCACGGGCAGCACCTCGACGTCGGCGAACGACGTCTGGCGCCTGCTCTGGTTGTCGAACGGGCTGATCCGCACCAGTCGGTGCGTGCCCTGCTCGACCGAGAGCGTGCCGTAGGCGTACGGGGCGTGCACCGCGAACGTCGCGCTCTTGATGCCCGCCTCTTCGGCGTAGGACGTGTCGAACACCTCGACGCCGTAGTGGTGCTTCTCCGCCCACCGGACGTACATCCGCATGAGCATCTCGGCCCAGTCGGCCGCATCGACGCCGCCCGCGCCCGATCGGATGGTGACGACCGCCTCGCGTTCGTCGTACTCCCCCGATAGCAGGGTGCGGACCTCCATCGCCTCGAGGTCCTCACCCAGTGACTTGAACTCGGCGTCGGCCTCGGCCAGCGCAGCTTCGGCGCCGGCACCGGCCTCTTCGGCCGCCATCTCGTAGAGCACCGGCAGGTCATCGAGCCGTTGCCGCAGTTCTTCGACTCGGCGCAGCTCACTCTGCGTGTGGGAGAGGTCGCTGGTGACCTTCTGGGCGCGCGCCTGGTCGTCCCAGAGGTTGGGATCGGACGCTTCTTGTTCGAGCTTCTCGATGCGGGCGCGCAGACCATCGACGTCCAGCACGCGCTCCACCGTGGTCAGGGTGGTGTCGAGGGCTGCGATGTCGGCTAAACGGTCGGGATCCACGGGAAATCACAGTACCGACCGTGACGTCGGACGTTTCGCCCCTTCCCCCTCGATCGGCGAACCAGGTTTAGCATCGGCTTGGTAACCAGCCCGGGACGTCGCGACAGCCCCTTGTGCGCCCCGGGTACGAGACAGATGGCTTACAGAAAGCTGAAGTATGCGCCCTTACCATGTGGCGATCGTCGGCTCCGGACCTTCGGGTTACTTTGCTGCCGCGTCGCTGCTGAAGTTCGCCGACTCGACCGATGACGCGGACGTGCGCGTCGACATGCTGGAGATGCTGCCGACCCCGTGGGGTCTGGTGCGCTCGGGGGTGGCGCCCGACCACCCCAAGATCAAGACCATCAGCGCCCAGTTCGAGAAGACGGCCGCCGATCCCCGGTTCCGTTTCTTCGGCAACGTCGCGGTGGGCGAGCACGTCCAGGCCGACGAACTCGCCGAACGCTATGACGCGGTGATCTACGCGGTCGGCGCCCAGTCCGACCGCCCGCTGAACATTCCCGGCGAGGAGCTGACGGGCAGCGTCGCCGCCGTCGACTTCGTCGGCTGGTACAACGCGCACCCGCACTTCGAGGAGATGTCGCCCGACCTGTCGACCGGCCGGGCGGTCGTGGTCGGCAACGGCAACGTCGCACTCGACGTGGCGCGCATCCTGGTCAGCGACCCCGACCTGTTGGCCGCCACCGACATCGCCACGCACGCCCTGGACCTGCTGCACTCCCGCGGTGTCGAGGAGGTCGTCGTCATCGGCCGCCGCGGCCCGCTGCAGGCCACCTTCACCACACTGGAACTGCGCGAGCTGGCCGACCTCGAGGCGATGGCCGACGTCGACGTGATCGTCGACCCGGCCGACTTCGCCGACATCTCCGAGGCCGACCTGGAGGCGGCATCGAAGAGCGTCAAACAGAACATCAAGGTGCTCCGCGGATACTCCGAGCAACAGCCGCGAGGCGCCAAGCGCCGCATCGTGTTCCGGTTCCGCACCTCGCCGATAGAGATCAAGGGCGATGGCAGGGTGGAGTCGATCGTGCTGGGCCGCAACGAACTGGTCGACGACGGGGGCCGGGTGGTCGCCAAGGACACCGGCGGGCGCGAGGAACTGCCGGCACAGCTGGTGGTTCGCGCGGTCGGGTACCGGGGTGTGCCGACGCCGGGGCTGCCGTTCGACGAACGGGCCGGAACGATTCCTCATACCGACGGCAAGGTCGATGGCAGGCGCAACGAGTACGTCGTCGGGTGGATCAAGCGAGGCCCGTCCGGCGTGATCGGCAGCAACAAGAAGGACTCGCAGGAGACCGTCAACACGCTGACCGCCGATCTTGCCGCGGGATCCGTGGCCGACTTCGGCGATGGGCATTCCGAGGAACTCCTCGAATGGCTGGTGTCGCGCCAACCGAAACTGGTCACCGACGACCATTGGAAGCTGATCGACGACCACGAGCGTTCGGCGGGCGAGATTCTCGGCCGGCCGCGGGTGAAGTTGACCAGCGTGGCCGAACTGCTGCGGATCAGCCACGGATGAGTGAGAACGACCTGTTCGGGTTCGATCGTCAACGACACGATGAGCGTGAACCCGGCGCCGGTCATCTTCTCCGGGTGCGCAGCAATCGGCGTGTCCGGGCCATCCAGCGCAAAGCCGGCTTCGGGCCGCTTGCGCACGAATTCGCCTCTGGTGCCGCCCTGGCGGTGCCCACCTCAGCGGCGGGAATGATGAGTGTGAAAGTGGCTCCGCCGCCGGGTGTCTGCGTCACGGTGATCTCGCCGCGGTGCGCGTGCGCAATCTCTCGAACGAGTGCCAGACCGATGCCGTAGCGCGGACGATCTCCGGTGGCAGTGTGTGCTTGTCCGTGTGAGAAACGGGTGAACAACGTGTCCATGTCGAAGGGGTCGATTCCGACGCCGTCATCACGCACGTCGATGTGGACGTTGTCCTTCTGGCGCCGAATGGCGATGCCAATCGTTCCGCCCGGATGCTCGTGCGCGAGTGCGTTGTCGACCAGAGAGGTGATCGCGCGGCGGAGCGCGGACGCCGACCCGAGCACGACGAGATCTTCGGTGGGCACGACGCCGTCGGGTTCGACGACGAGGCTCACCCCGGCGGTCTCGGCGTGCTGGAACATGCTGTCGCGGACCACGTGAGCGACAGTTGCGAGATCGACGCGATCGCGGGGTGCGTCCTCTTCGGTCATGGAGGCGGAGGCAAGCAGGTCCTCGATCACCTCACCAAGTGCGCGCGTGTCGGCGGCCAGCGCGTCGATTTGTCTCTTGGTCTGCTGGGCGTTTGCATCGTCGAAACGGCGGGCGAGTAACTGGATGCGGGTGTGCAGCACCGTCAATGGTGCGCGAAGTTCGTGCGAGGCATCGGCGACGAAACGTCGTTGCAGTGCCAAAGCCTCGGCGAGGGGGCGGATCGACCGTCGGGTGAGCATGACGACGACGGCGACGGACGCCACGATTCCGGCGAGCTCTGCGATACCCAGCGACAGCAGCAGACGACTGCGACCGGAGTCGTAGGGACCGAGATCGAGCAGCGCAACGACGCGGCCCTGTGGCTTGTCGGCTACGACGGCACGGTAGTGAACGCCGTCGAATTGATGGTCGGAGAATCCGACCGGACCTGCCAGCAACTCCGCGGCCGGTACACGGTCGGTGCTGGCCCCCACATTTCCCGAGCGATCCCGCAGGACCAGGATCATTCCCGGCGGCGGATCGTTGACGTCGTCGGCGCTCGCGGCAACCGAGTTCAGCTGGGAGGTGATCTGCTGGCCTTGCACACGGACATCGACGAAGAAGATGACGGCGCCTACCACCAGCAACAACCCGGCTAGCGCGAGCGACGCTTGAACCGCGGCGATGCGGCCGGCGCGCTGAACCACGCCGAGCGGCGTCATCCGGCTCCGAGGCGATAGCCCGTACCGTGCACCGTGCGCACGACGTTGCGGCCGAGTTTGCGGCGCAGATAATGGACGTAGGTGTCGACGGCGCCGGACGAATCGACACCGTTGAACACTCTGTCGAGCAGTTGGCCCCGCGTGAAGACCTGTCGCGGGGCGCTCATCAGAACGCCGAGCAGCGCCGCCTCACGCTCGGACAGTTCGACCCCGTCGCCGCCAACGGCGCTGCCGGTGACCCTGCGCGTCAAGCGATCCAGGCAGAGACCACCAACGCGCAGCATCGAACGACCGTCGGGCCGTCGCAGCAGTGCCCGTACCCGGGCGAGCAGTTCGGGTATCTCGAACGGTTTGAGCAGATAGTCCTGCGCGCCGGCGTCAAGGCCCTCGACCCGATCCGCGACGGACCCACGGGCGGTAAGCACTAGCGCCGGGGTGGCCACACCACGTGACCGGAGCACGGCGACGAGATCGGCGCCGTCCATCACCGGCAACCCTCGATCGACGATCACGGCGTCGTAGCGGCCGGTGAGGCCACGGTGCAGTCCCTGCTGGCCATCGTGCGCGACGTCAACGAGATAACCCTCTTCGGTGAACAGCTCGGCGAGCATCACGCTCAGCGCACGGTCGTCCTCGACGATCAGCAATGTCTGAGCAGGGTGTCCGTCGGCCACCTCACCGAGCGTGCCACGCCAGTTCTTCGAACGCTGTAAGAAACCGATGACATCGTTCGGGACATGGACTCACCTCGGCTGGGCTTTCGCCGCGCCACCGTCACCTCGTGGGTGCTGGTCGGCATCGGCGCCGCCGGTGTCGCGGGTGCCTCGTCGCTTGCGTATGCCGACACCTTCAAGCCGCCAGCGGTGGACATCCCCGTCGACGCCGCGGTGCCCACCGAGTTGGCGCCGCCGCCGGAGGTCACCTTCGAGACCCCGGTCGATCAACCCCCGGCCAGGACCTATCAAGCGGTGCCCGAGTACACACCCGCACAAACCGTCGAGCAGGCCCCTGCCCCCGTCACCCATCAGATACCGACTCCCAAGGCCACCGTGCCGCCGACGACCCAGCGCCGCCTGACCACTCCGACGACGGTGAATTCGCCGAACTACTCCCGTCCCGTGACGAGATCCAGCGGCTCGTGACCACCGCCGCAGAGCGGATCGCCGACGAGGAGACCACGACAACCCGGTGGCAGCGGTGGAGTACCGACATGCAGCTCGTCGTCACCGGCTCGGACTCGCTGGCCTGCGCGCGGCGGGAAGTCGATGCCGAACTCGACGCCATCGAAGCGGCCGCGTCGCGCTTCCGGCCCGACTCCGAAATCAATGCTCTCGCCGCGTCAGCCGGTCGGCCGATGTACGTGAGCGAGGTGCTGGCAGAGATGCTGGCCGCAGCACTCGTCTCGGCCCACCAGACCGACGGTGACGTCGACCCGACGATCGGCGGCGCGATGATCGCCCTCGGCTACGACCGCGACTTCGCCGCATTGGATTGCGGGCGGCAGCCGGCCATGTCCGTCACGGTGCCTGCGCACTGGTCGATGATCGCGCTGAAGGGTCGGGTGGTGACGGTGCCATCCGGGATCGTGCTCGATCTCGGAGCCACGGCCAAGGCAATCGCCGCGGACCGTTGCGCTCAGCGCGTCCAGCACGCCACCGGGACCGGTGTATTGATCAATCTCGGCGGTGACATCGCCACCGCAGGACCATCGCCCGAGGACGGCTGGCAGGTACTGGTCCACGACGCCGACGACGATCCGGCAAGTTCGGTGGCCCTGCCGGGCGGAACCGCACTCGCCACCTCGAGCACGGTCCGCCGGCGATGGCGACACCGCGAGGAACTGGTTCACCACATCATCGACCCGCAGACCAGCCGCTCAGCGGATCCGGTGTGGCGCACCGTCAGCGTCGCCGCGCAAAGCTGCCTTGCCGCCAACACGGTGAGCACGGCGGCGATCGTCCGCGGGTGGCAGGCGCTGGATTGGATCCGGACCCTCGATGTCCCCGCGCGACTGGTGGACCGCGAACGCGGCGTCCACACCATCGGCGGGTGGCCGGAACCCGACCCGGACGCAGTCCGATGACCGACGAAACCTTCTGGGCTCTGGGCCGCGGAACCGGGATCACGGCGCTTGCGTTCCTCACCATTTCGCTGGCATTGGGAGTCGCCACGCGATCGGGTCGCCCGCTGTTCGTGCTGCCGAGATTCGCCGTTTCCGACGTCCATCGGTTCGCCGCGCTGGCCGGGACGCTCCTGGTGGCGCTACACGTGGTGCTGCTCTTCTTGGATCCCTATGCACAGTTGCGGCTCGTCGACTTCGTCGTACCATTCCTCGGGGCCTATCGACCCCTGTGGCTCGGCTTGGGGACCCTCGCCTTCGACGTGCTCGTCGTCGTGATCGTCACCAGCCTGTTGCGCCACCGACTCGGCGTGCGAGTCTTCCGCGCCGTCCACTGGGCGACGTATGCGCTCTGGCCGATCGCCCTGGCCCACGCACTCGGCAACGGAACCGATTCCGGTCACACGTGGTTTCTGCTGTGCGCGGCGACCTGTGCGCTGACGGTTGCCGTCGCCCTGGCATGGCGGCTGCGGGCCAACTACACGGAGTACGCAAGCGCACGGGGACTTCAGCGCCCGTGACCACAGCACGACACCGTCTCGCCGAGACCCCGACGACTCATCGTCTGTTCGCCGCTCAGGGACCAAGCCTGGCCGAACACCGCGCGCAGTTCGGCGCGCTGCCCGACTCGGCCGGAACGAATTTGGTTGCCGCGCTTCATGAGTCGAATCTGACCGGCCGAGGTGGTGCCGGTTTCCCGACCGGCCGCAAGATCGCATCGGTCAGCGGCCGCAAACCGGTCGTGATCGGGAACGGCGCCGAGGGCGAGCCGCTCAGCTACAAGGACGCCGCACTGCTGTCGCACGCACCCCACCTCGTCCTCGACGGCCTGAACGTCGCCGCCGAAGCGGTGGCGGCGGACAAGGTGTACATCTACGTCCCGTCGCGCTTGCTCTCGACGGTGCAGCACGCCCTCGAGGAAAGGGCGACACCACGAGTTGATCGGTACCGGGTAGCCGCCGTCGAAGCTCCCGACACGTTCATCTCGGGCGAGGAGTCGGCGGTCGTCAGGCGTATCGAGGGCGGTCCGGCACTCCCCCGCGACCGCAAGCTCCTCACCACCGTATCCGGTGTGCGGGGCCGGCCCACGCTGATCAACAACGTCGAGACACTCGCACACGTCGCCCTGATCGCCAGGTACGGAGCCGAATGGTTCCGCTCGATCGGTGACCGGACACAACCAGGCTCCATGCTCGTCACGCTGTCGGGTGCGCTGAACAAGCGAGGCGTCGTCGAAGTGCCGACCGGAGCGTTGTTGACCGACGTGATCGGGCGGTTCGGATTCAGCGACCATCTCACCTTGCGTGCGGTCCTCATCGGCGGTTACCACGGCAGTTGGATCCCGACCGAGACGCTGACCGGCGTCCGGTTGTCGAAGTCCTCCCTCGCACCTCTGCGGGCCAGTCCGGGCGCAGGCATCGTTCACGCACTCGGGCGCGATGAGTGTGGCCTCGCGCACACCGCAGACATTCTCGATTACCTCGCCGAACACAGCGCCGGCCAATGCGGCCCCTGCCTGAACGGTCTGCCCCGACTGAGCCAGCTCTTCGAGGACCTCGCCTACGGCCGGGTCAACGACCTCCTCGTCGAGGAGATACACCGGATGAGCGACCTCGTCGACGGCCGCGGTGCCTGCCGGCACCCCGACGGAACCGCGCGCCTGGCCCGCAGCGCACTGCACGCCTTCGCCTCCGACGTCACCCACCATCGGCAGGGCCGATGCGAAGCCGCCCTGACATCGGTGCCCAACGCCGGACGTTCACGACGCACCGACTCGGGAGCACTGTGAGGCCGCCGCACCCGCCATCCCCGCGACGGCTGCACATCGACTGGACGCGCTGCGACGGACGCGGACTGTGCACCGAACTGCTGCCGCGGCTCCTTGACCGGGACGACTGGGGCTACCCCATCGCGCGAGACGGCTCCCGCGAGCCCGCGGTTCCACCATCGGCACTTCCTCAGGCGCACAACGCCGTTGACCGCTGCCCTCGACTTGCCATCTCACTGATCCCCGACCAACCGGCATCCGCCGACCGAAAGCGAGGCCCTTCTTCGTAGATCGTACGAGATCGTGTCTTCGCGCAATCCCCACATCGTTTCGAGGAGAAACAACTTGTCGACGTTCAACGGGCTACCCGCCCACGTTCTACTCGTGCACTTCATCGTCGTCCTGGCCCCGCTCACCGCCATTCTCACGATCATCTGTGCGCTGTGGCCGGCAGCACGCCAACGATTGGTATGGCTGGTGCTGACGCTCGCGGTCATCACGACGATTCTGACCCCATTGACGACGGACGCGGGCGAATGGCTGGAGAAGGTGAAGGGCCGGTCGCCCTTGCTGCACGCCCACACCGAGCTCGGCGACACGATGGTGTACTTCGCCATCGCGTTGACGGCCGCAGCGATTCTGCTCGCAGTCTTCCATTTCCGGGAAGCGCGCGGGCGATCCGTGAAACCCCTTGCGCGGTGGCTCATCGCCGGCGTCGTCATCGTCACGAGCGTCGCGACGACCGTACAGGTCTATCGCATCGGCGATTCGGGAGCGAAGGCAACCTGGGGAGAGCAATCGGTTGCCCGCCCGGCCACGCCCTGACACCGCCGCCGAGCGCATGTCGCCGTCGAGCGCGCGGTCCACATTCGGGAAGTGCGGTGAAGCTGAAACACGCTGCACAGTGGCCACTTTGGCTAGGCTACGTTTGCTGGCGGTGGTCCGCCTCGTTGTCTAGCGTGGTGACCATGTCGACCACGTCCCATCCCGCCGAGCCACATGTGGGTTCGGTGTCATCGAAACTGAATTGGCTGCGTGCCGGCGTCCTGGGCGCCAACGACGGGATCGTCTCAACGGCAGGCATCGTGGTAGGAGTTGCGGCAGCAACGGCGTCTCGAGACCCGATCCTGACCGCGGGAGTCGCGGGAATGGTCGCGGGGGCCGTCTCGATGGCGTTGGGAGAGTACGTTTCTGTCAGCACTCAGCGTGACACCGAGCAAGCGCTGCTCAGCAAGGAACGCGGCGAGCTACGCGACGACCCCGCAGCGGAACTGGACGAACTCGCGGCGCTGTATGAGGCCAAGGGTTTGTCGACGGCAACTGCGCGCACCGTTGCCGAAGAACTGACCGACCATGATGCGTTCGCCGCGCACGCCGACGTGGAGCTGGGCATAGATCCCACCAATCTGACCAACCCATGGCAGGCCGCCCTGTCATCGGCACTGTCCTTCACCGTCGGGGCCCTCCTGCCATTGGTCGCGATTCTGTTGCCGCCCAACACTCTTCGGGTACCGATGACCGTCGCGGCCGTGCTGCTGGCTCTCGTCATCACCGGAGCGGCGTCGGCCGGCCTTGGCGGTGCACCCAAGCAACGCGCGATCACGCGCAACATCCTCGGCGGCGCCGTGGCTCTTGGCATCACCTACGGCATTGGACATCTGGTCGGCGCCGCCATCACGTGAGCGTTCCCATCCGCGAGCCGGGCGGCGCAGAGCAATCCGCGCGCGGCCGCCTCGTTGGGTCGGTCGTTGTTGCGGCACAACCGGTATGAGGCATTGGCGGCGTTCCGCGACGTGGACGTCGTCGTCATGGCCGGCACGAACGACAGGCTGACCCCGCCCGCGCATGCCCATCGGATCGCCGAGAGGCTTCCAAGTAGCCACGTGGTCGTCTACCAAGGGGCCGGCCACCACCTACCCTACGAACGCCGCGAGGCCGTCGCCGCGCGTGGAAAGTGGGCGCGAGCGGCGGGATGAATCCGACATTTGTAACCTGAGTCATCACGCTCGGAGGACTCCGCAAATGTCAGACCAGGTACCCACCTCGCGAGTTTCGCGTGGCTCCAAGCTCGGCAAGGCGGCGGCGACGCAGGCGGTGCGGACGGCCGGCGCCAGGATGTCGATGGTCGGCCGCTCCAGCGAGTCGAAGGCGCGGATCTCGGAGAAGGCCGCGCTGCAGGCCGCCGACCAGCTGGTGCAGGTGCTTGGCAGCATGAAGGGCGCGGCCATGAAACTCGGCCAGATGCTCTCGGTCGTCGACCTCGAGCTGGTTCCTGAATCGCACCGCGAGAGTTTTCAGCGCAGGCTCGCAGTGCTGCGCGACCAGGCTCCCACGGTCTCGTTCGACGTGATGCGACGCCTGATCGAGGACGATCTCGGAGGTCCCGTAACGACGTTGTTCGCAGAATTCGATGACCGGCCCATGGCCGCGGCGTCGATCGGCCAGGTCTACCGCGCCCGTCTGCACGACGGTCGCGACGTGGCGGTCAAGGTGCAGTACCCAGGTGTCGACGTTGCGATCCGTGCCGATATGAAGAACCTGGCGATGTTCCTGAAGTTCTGGCGCTCGGCGATCCCGACGGTATCGACTCCGGAGCTCGCGGCCGAGATCGCGCGCAACATGGAGAGCGAACTCGACTACGAGCGTGAAGCGCGAACCCAGCACGAGCTCGCGGTGTTGTTCGCCGATCATCCGTTCATCGCGATACCCGACAGCGTGGCGGAGCGCAGCGGCCGAAAGGTCGTCGTGACCGAATTGTTCGACGGCGTCTCGTTCGACGCGATCTGCGAACTGCCACCAGCCGATCGCGATCGGGTCGGCGAGATCGTCTACCGGTTCTACATCGGTTCGCTGTTCCTGCACAACGAGTTCTGCGGCGATCCGCACCCCGGAAACATCCTGCTGGGTCGGGACGGGAAGGTCGGTTTCATCGACTTCGGTCTCTACAACCACATGGATCCAGTGCACGTCGACTTCGAGAGGCAGTGCATACGCGCCGCCGCCGAACACCGCAGCCAAGACCTCTTCGACATGATGGTGCGCCGCGGCGTGATGGAGGCGGACACCGGGGTGACACCCGAGGAATGCCTCGAATACGTCTACGCCGCCGCCGGGTGGCACCTCACCGACGAGGTGATCACGGTGACTCCGGCCATGGCCAGCGGCAGCATGCTGGACGCGATCGACCCCCGGATGACGGAATTCTCGGGCATGCACCACCAGAACCTGCCACCCGAGCATCTGTTCTCGCGACGCGCAGACTTCTTGACCTTCGGCGTGCTGGGCCAGCTGGGAGCCAGTAACAACTGGCATCGGATCGCCCGCGAGTGGATCTACGGCGACGAGCCCGCGACCGCCGATGGTGTTGCCGACGCACAATGGCGCGCATCCCGATGACCCGACCAGCCCGAATACGTGGAACTGCGTGTAGCCAGTACCGCCGGTATCGGATAAAGTGATACCCGTGACCCCCAGGGCGCATACACGCGGATCCGAGAAGCGTGCGGGCCAGCGACCTGACGCGCGCACCGAACGCTGGCGCGAACACCGCGCCATGGTCCGCGAAGAGTTCGTCGACGCAGCGTTCCGGGCGCTGGGCAAGATCGGGCCGGACGTCAGCATGGACGACATCGCCAAGGAGGCGGGCACCGCCAAGCCGAAGCTGTACCGGCACTTCAAGGACAAGGTCGACCTCTTCGACGCGATCGTCGACCGGATCCAGGACATGCTGTGGGAGCGCGTGCTGTCCAACATCAACCTGATGAACGACTCCGCTCGCGAGCTAGTGCGCCGTGGCGCCACCGAGTACGCGAAGGTGGTCATGGAGTACCCGAACGTCTTTCGATTCATGGTGCACAGCCACTTCACCCATCAGATGGACGAGTCGGAGCGGACGTTGCAGTCGGCGCGCCAATCGGCCAGGCGCGCCGCCGAATTGTTCTCCAACGCCCTCGACGACGACTCGATCGACGGCGACTACACCGAACTGACCATCTACTCGATCTTCGGTGCGGTCGCATCCTCAACCGACTGGTGGCTGGGTGCCAACCGCACTCAGGGAGAGCCGATGTCGATCGACACGTTCGTCGAGTATCTGGCGACCACCGTGTCGAGTCTCGTTGAGTCGACCGCCCGGCTCAGCGGAATGACGGTCGACCCGAACCTCCCGTTGCACCTCGCATTCTCGAACGACCAACCCAGTCAATAACGACGACCCCAGCCAATGAGGAATACCCGATGACGCGTACCCCCCTGCAGACCAAGAACTTCCGAGTCAGCGACATACCCGACCAAGCCGGGAAGACGATCCTGATCACGGGCGCCAACAACGGCCTCGGCCTGCAGGCGGCGACGGCGCTGGCAGGCGCGGGCGCGCGGATCATTCTGGCCTGTCGCAATCAGGAGACGGGACGGGAAGCCCTGCACCGCGTGCGCACTGCGGGCCCAGAAGCCGAGCACGGCCTCGTCGCCCTCGACCTCGCCGATCTCGGCAGCGTCCGCGAAGCGGCCGCCGAGGCGACGACGCTGGCACCGAGGATCGATGCGCTGATCAACAACGCAGGCCTAATGGCGGTTCCGTTCTCGCGGACCGCGGACGGCTTCGAGATGCAGATCGGCACAAATCACTTCGGGCACTTCGCGTTCACCGACGGCGTTCTGCCCGCGGTGCTGGCGGCTTCCGAACCGCGCGTCGTCACGCTCGCCAGCATCGCGCACCGTCAGGGGCACATCGTGCTCGACGACCTGAACTTCGACCGTCGCGGCTACCGCCGAATGGCGGCGTACTCGCAGTCCAAGCTGGCCAACCTCCTCTTCGGCGCGGAGCTGGCGCGACGCAGCGAGGCGGCCGGGCTCGCGTTGAAATCCGTGATCGCACACCCCGGCGCCGCGGCAACGAACTTGTTCGATTCGATGGTCCCGCCGATCCCTGGCGCTCTGACGGCAACCCACATCGGGCTGGGAATCTTCGGCAACAGCGAAACGGACGGCGCGCTGAGCCAGCTCTACGCGGCGACGATGCCCGACGTGCGCAACGGCGACTACCTGGGACCCAACAGACTGTTCGGCGTCCGCGGTCCGGTCGGCCGTTCTCCGCGCGCCACGTCGGCACGCGACGAAACGGTCGCAGAGCGGTTGTGGGAGAAGTCGGTCGAGCTCACCGGTGCTCAGTACGATGCGCTCAAAACTGCTTCCAGCACACCGTCGTAACCCGTAGCGACAGATCGAGAACGACCATGCAACGTTTCACCAACCGCGTCGCTCTGGTTACCGGCGCAAGTTCGGGCATCGGCCGCGCGACCGCGCTCCGGTTGGCGGGTGAAGGAGCGGCAGTGGCGCTGGTCGCGTTGCCCGGCGCCGATCTCGAGGAGTCAGCCGAGCTGTGTAGAGCCGCGGGGCCTGCGGCACTGGCCATTGCCGCCGACGTGACCGACTCCGCTCAGGTGGCAGACGCCTTCGACTGCGCCGAAGAACTTGGCATGCTGTCCGCGGTGTTCAGCAATGCAGGCATTTCCGTGATCTCCCCCATGTCGACGACGACCGACGACGATTGGCTCCGGCAGATCCACGTCAATCTCTCGGGGAGCTTCTACGTTTGCCGCGAGGCAGCGCGACGGATGATCCCGGCCGGCCGCGGAGCGATCGTGACGACCGGATCCGAACTCGGTCTGCTGGGTCAGGGCGGCTATGTCGGCTACACGGCGACGAAGGGCGGCGTCCTTGCGATGACCCGCGCCATGGCCGCGGAGTTGGCAGTGCATGGGATCCGCGTCAACAGCATCTCCCCCGGCGAGACCGAGACCCCTATGCTTATGGCCGAATTCGCCGCGGCACCCGACCCCGCCGCTGAGTTGGCCGAGCACCAGGCGTCGATCGCGCTAGGCCGAATCGCACAACCGGCCGAAATTGCCGACGCCGTGGCGTTTCTGCTGTCCGACGATGCCGCGTACATCACCGGCACCAACCTCGTCGTCGACGGCGGGCGGACGTCCTGCTTCACCGTCGGATCGATCAGCCGCGCGGAGGGGTGACCGTGTCGGCTTCGATGGTGATCAGCACCCTCGTCTCAGGCTGACCTCTGAAGTTTGGGTATGGCGTGCCGAGATACTTCTGCGAGATCTCGTCGATGCTCTCGGCGCCACCCTCGGTGGTCATGGCGATCACGCGGCCGCGCACCGCGTAGTAGCGGAAGACATCGTCGGAGTCGACGATGTTCACCGCCACCCGACCGTCGCGGGCGACGTTTCGGGCCTTCTGCATGCCGTCGACGATGTTGATCACCACGTGCTCGCCGTCGGTGGTCACCCAGGTCTGCGTCAGCTGGGGCGACCCGTCGGGCATCAGGGTGGCGATGAAGCACGGGCTGGGCCTGCGGAGCAGGTCGAGCAGATCGTCGGGCAGTGGCGTCGGCACGGTTGGTTCCCCTTCGTGGAGTCGTCTTGCCGAGCTTGTCAGTGGACGTCGGTAGACTCGAACGCATGTTCGAACGATTGGTCACCGTCGACCCGGATGCGGATGAGTCGGCGCTGGTGGAGCGTATCGCGGCGCTGGAACGGTTGAAGTCGGCGGCCGCTGCGGGGCAGGCGCGTGCAGCGGCCGCGTTGGATGCGGCGCGGCGGGCCGCGGAGGAGGCGGCTGGTGTGCCCGCGAGGCGACGTGGTCGCGGGCTGGCCTCCGAGGTGGCGTTGGCGCGTCGGGACTCCCCCTCGTGTGGGGGCC
>NZ_JAVRPS010000103.1:0-3077 GCF_032162105.1 Mycobacterium sp.
GCGCCCCGACGACAACCCCGCAGGCGGCGAACAAGTCAGCGGCCGGGCCGCGCATCCGGCCCATGCCACGGTCAGCAAGGGGCCGCACCCGGGTGCCGATCGCGCGCCGCACCAGATACGGGATCAATAAGGCCTCGGCACCCCCCTGGGTGTGGTTGCCCACCAACAGGAATCGCCCATCGCGGGGCAGGTTCTCGATCCCGTCGACATACGGCCGGTGGAGGTCGACGAGCGGTCCGACCCGATCGGCGACCGTCTCCGCGACGCGGCGCAAAGCCCGGACCCGCCCTGGCTGATTCATGATCGCGTCGATGTTCACCGAGGTGGTCATGACTGCCCTGCATCCTTGGGCTCGGTTAGAACCTTTTTCGTTTCCGACAGCCGATTGGTCAACCTAGTTTGCTGCATTTGACCGAAATCTAGCGGTCACGTCGACCGGATACACCACTCCGGTCAGTTCTTCTGACACCTCCCACAGCCGTCGCTGCAGGGTCGCGTCGTGCGACTGGTCGCTGGACGGCACCACCTTCGGATAGCCGCGCACCCCGCCGAGGCCGTCGGGCCCGAAGTACTGACCGCCGAGCACGCCCGGGTCGGTGGCGGCCCGCAGTGTCGGTAGTGCGCCCATGTCCGCGCCCTGGAACAGCGGCGCGATGGCTGCGGTCGCCACCCGCAGCGGAGGGGGCATGTTTCGCATGAGTTCGGTGTTCGAGATGCCGGGGTGCGCGGCGACGGCGATTGTCGTCCCGCGCGGGACCAGCCGGCGTTGCAGTTCGTAGGTGAACAGCATGTTGGCCAGCTTGGCCTGTCCGTAGGCGCCCGCCCGGCTGTAGCTGCGCTCCCACTGCAAGTCGTCGAAGTGGATGGCGGCCTGGACGCGGTGCCCGATGCTGCTGACGGTCACGACCCGCGAACCGGGCGCCGGGAGCAGGTGATTCAGCAGCAGGCCGGTCAGCGCGAAGTGGCCGAGGTGATTGGTGCCGAACTGCAGCTCGAAGCCGTCCTTGGTAATCGACTTCGGCGTGTACACGCCGGCGTTGTTGATCAGGAGGTCGATGGCGTCGTGCTTGGACCGCAGCTCGTCGGCGGCGGCCCGGACGGAGTTCAGCGAGGCCAGGTCCAGCTCCTGCAGCGTCACGGTGGCGCCGGGGCTGTCCGCGGTGATCTTCTGGACGGCGTCCTTGCCTTTGTCGAGGTTGCGAACGGCGAGCACGACGTGCGCGCCGTGCGCCGCGAGCGCCGCGGCCGTATGAAAGCCGAGGCCGGTGTTGGCGCCGGTGACGACGGCGGTGCGGCCGGTCTGGTCCGGAATGTCGGATGTGGTCCACTTAGCCATGGGAGCTCCCAACTAGGATGTAAACGGGGCGTGCGCTCCGGTTGATCCCGGCGCCGCGGTCCTACACAGTATTACGCGTGCGACATGATAATACCAGTCACTTGTATATATTGTGCGCTCGCGTCCGCCTATCGGTCGCTAAGGTTCAGATGGCCCGAGAGGAGGCAGATCCACAGTAAGGCACCACGATTCCGAATCCCTTACTTCAACGACGGGTCTCGTGGCGACCCGAGGCTCCGCTCCGTCATGTGTCGGCGTGCAGGCTCCGGGCCCGCGACGGCCCGTATGGTCCGGCGCAGCTCGAGCAGGTGCAGCGTCGGGATTGAGGGGACGGGCATGGTGACCTCTCCTTGCTCGGTTGGCGGTGGCTTGGATCGTCAAGTCTGCACGGTGGGAGAATGATAGCGCAAGTGACTTGCACGTCCGAGTTAATAGCGGTAATACTGGTTGGGTGACCGTTCCACTGGATCTGCGTACTCAGCTCGAACAAGTCGTGCTGGAAGGTTTCACGGCCGTCGACCACGGCCGTGCCGTCGATTCACTGAGCCAACTGACCGCCGATTTCGCCATCACCAGCGCGGGGCAGCGAGTCGGCCGACCGCAGTACGACCACCTGATGGCCGCTCGCGACCAGGCCGGCTACACCTCACGCCACGTGCCCGCGAACTTCCGCGTCACGGCCCACGATCAGCAGTCCTTCCAAGTCGACTTCGTCATCGTGTCGCACCGAACCGAGCACGCGACAGGTGCATACAGCGTCACGGTCGCCGACTTCTGCGACACCTGGGTGCGCGACGACACCGGCGCTCTGCTGCTTCGCCTGCGCCAGGTGAGCACCATCATCGACCTCAACGCACCCGCGACCCGCCCGTCCGTCGCCGATCTACCCAGTGAGGTGTCTTGATGCAGGTTTTCACCACGACCGAGGGCGTCGTGCGCGTCGATGACCGTGGCGCGACACTGCTGGCCGACCTGGTCAGTCTCGACGACGTGCTGGCTAGGGGACAATGGGACCAACTGGCCGACTACCCGGCCGGACCGTCGGTGACTCTGGAGTCACTGTCGGTCAGGGCACCGGTACTACCGGCCAACATCGTGCTCGTCGGACTCAACTACCGCTCCCACGCCGACGAAACCGGACAGCCGGTACCTGGTGCCCCGATGTTCTTCCCGATCGGGGGCCACGCAGTGATCGCCAGCGGTGACGTCATTCCGGCACCACCGTCGGCCCCGAGTCAAGTGGACTACGAAGGTGAAATCGGGGTGGTCATATCTCGACCTGCCCACCAGGTCGCCGCGGCCGACGCCTGGTCCTACGTGGCAGGGTTGACACCGGTCAACGACGTGAGCGCGCGCGATGTACAGAAAGCCGGCGCCGCGCAGAACGACATGGACCGCGTCTTGTCCTCCAAACGCTTCCCAGGATTCAAGCCACTCGGACCCGGAATCTTGACCGGCGCTCAGCACGCCGACCTCACAGTGACCACATCGGTCAACGGCGAACTGCGACAGCAGGCCACCCTCGGCGACCTCATATTCGACGTGCCGACGTTGATCGAAACAATCACCGCCAACATCGAACTTCGCCCCGGCGACGTCATCTCCACCGGTACGCCCGCAGGTGTCGGGTTCGTCAGCAAACGGTACCTCGTTCCCGGCGACGTCATCGAGATCACCCTCGGCGACCTCCCGCCGCTGCACAACGCATTCGGCCACGACTAGCCGGCCCAACACCAAACGA
>NZ_JAVRPS010000104.1:0-7896 GCF_032162105.1 Mycobacterium sp.
ACCCTGGTGGTCACCAACTACGGCGACCACAACGTCGTCATGCTCAACGCGAAGAGCCTGGCCGTGACCGGCGGCGTCGCTGCCCGTGAGCCGTCCGCCGTCGTCGTCGCGAATGGCCGCGCCCACGTCGGCGTGGCATCGGCCAACTACGACGCAGTTGCCGTGATCGACATCAGGACCAGTGCCGTGATCGCGTCGTACCCGCTGTCGTTCAACGTCACCGCGATGGCCGCGAGCCCCGACGGCAAGCGCGTCTACGCCGGTCGCGCCGGCGACGGCGGTATCGACGTCTCCGTGATCGACACCACCGCAGACCGGGTGGGCACGATCTACCTCGCCAAGGGTGACGACACCAACATCGACGCCCTGCGGGTGGACGCCTCCGGCCGCCGCCTCTACGCGGCGGTATCGGACGCGCGCAGCAGCCGGCTGGTCGTCGTGGACCTCGAGACCGGCCGGGTGCACCGGTCGCTCGAGGTGGGCGACGCCATCCGCGGCATGGAGATCGGCCTGGACAGCACCGCCTACGTGCTGACCTCCGACCTCAACGAGCGTGGCGTCTTGCACGCCATCGACCTGGTGGCGAACCGGATCGTGGCCAGCGTGCCGGTCGCGACGGCGCCGACCCAGCTCGCGCTGTCCGTCGACGGCACCCGGGCGTATGTCGTCGACTACGACCACGTCGTGGTGTTGAGCACCGAGACGCTGACCGTCGTCGACACCATCTCGGTGGGTGCCCGGCCGTCGTGCGTCGCGGTCGGCGTCGACCGGCTCTACGTCGCCGACTGCGCCGGTGGCGTCACCGCCTACGCGGTGCCCGCGCCGGAGCCGATGCTGTACGCGGCTCTGGTCGCGGCCAATCCGGTTGCCGCGGTGGAGATCCGCGAGCTCGAGCCCGCAGGCGTCTAAGCCGACGCTTGCGGTGTGTGGATGACGGCGACGCCCTCTTTTCGGGCGTCGACTCCGGTGGCACCGATGCGTTCCTCGAGTCGAGACCGTAGCTCGGCTCTGGCCCGTGGCTCGAGCACGAGGACGTTGGAGAAGGTGAACGCCATGTTCACCCAGTCGTCAGTGGCGTAGTGCAGCCGTTCGACGACGCGGTGCCGCTCGATGGTGAAGCCCAACTCCTCGACGATCGCCGTCAGCCCGTCATCGTGGGCGGCGTCGATCGCCTGCCGCTGGGACACGTCGAGAAGGCCCGCGTAGGCCTCGTCGAGAACCTGCCGCGTCGGCGACACGGGCGTGACGCGGTTCGACAGCAGTGCCAGACGACCGCCAGGACCAAGGATTGACGCGACCTTCGTCAGCGCGCGCCGTGGCTCCACCCAGTGGAACGACTGGGCGAATACGACGAGATCGAACGTCCTGCCTGCCGGCTGCCAGTCTTCGAACGTCGCCTGCTCCACGCGGATGCCCTTGCCGACGGCTATGGCTGCCATGCGCGGGTCGGGCTCCACGGCAAGGACTTCGGCACCCGCCTCCATCAACTGCACCGATGCGATACCGGTCCCCGCTCCGACGTCGAGTGTCCGTATACCGTCACGCGACACCAGAGCGTCGACGAGAGACTGCGGATAGCGCGGACGGTAGCGGTCGTAGACATCGGCAGCCGAACCGAACGCCTCGGCCCGACGGCGGTTGGTGTACGCAGGCGGTCGCTCCAACATGACTCCAGCATGCCTGCGGACGCTCGTGGTGCGCCCCGCATTCTCATCCCGGCTAGCTGCGAAGCGACTGGGCCATGCAGGGGCCGTCCAGTCTGCCTCGGACGTCGATCTACGTGGGCCTTCGGTTTTCGCAAACGAATCGCTCATAGCGGTGCAGGGTGCCGTCGGTCGTGTTCACTGCGCTGTCACCGTTGCCAGCAACGCGTCCTCGAGACAGTTTGGCGAGGCATCGGGCGCGGGAGCCAGTGCTGCGTGCTTCGAAAGCGCGCCCGGTCGGGCGCCGACGATTACCCCGAATCTCTGGATAACGATTTGCTGGCTGCCTGTGCCAGCAACTTCAAATGCGGGTGTGCGCGGCACCGTCAAGGCGGAGCACGAGACGGCTCCAACGTCTATGACTGGCGTCGCGCCGAGAAGAGACCAAAAGAATGTTTCCCGATGTGGGTTTGATCACACCCCATTGTGGTAACTACATAGCCATCGTCAATTTCGTTGCTGAAGGGAAAAGCTCATGGCCGCACAACAGAGGTCGGTAGCAGGCAAGCTCGTCACCGCAGTGGGGATCGCAGGTGGTGCCGCAGCTATCGCAACTGGGATGGCACTCGCGGGAGCGGGAACGGCTTCGGCCGAGAATCGACACAACGTCGTCACGCAAGACGGGAACAAGTTCACCCCCAAGTCAGCTGCGGCCCAGTCATCTCTGGCCCAGTCATCCGTCGGGGACGCCGGTACCAACTTCCTCGTGAACCTCGGCACCGCCCTCTCCAACGCTCAGATCCAGGTGGGCACCGCGGGGACGAACGCGATCTCGCAGACGGGCACCGCCCTCCAGAACGGCCAGATCCAGCTGGGCACCGCGGGCAACAACGCGTTGACTCAGGTGGGCACCGCGGGCAACAACGCGTTGACCCAAGTGGGCAATGCCGGATTCGGCGTGCTGAACGGCATCGGCAATCTGTTCAATAGGGGTTAAGCGCCGGGACGACGGGACGGTGGCTGTGCGAGTCGATCGCACAGTCACCCTTTCGCTCGTGGCTCAGCGCCACTGGTAGCGGGTCTTGGGTCGGCCGGCCTTGCCGTAGTCCGTCCGTCGGATGACGGTGCCGTCGTCGGCCAGCCGTTCCAGGTAGCGCCACGCCGTGACCCGGGACACCCCCACCTGTTTGGCCACCACGTCGGCGGTCACGCCGTCGGGATCGTCGCGCACCGCGCGGGCGATGTCGTCGTGGGTCTGCGGCGCCGCGCCCTTGGGTGCCACGGACTTGTCGGCAGCGGAACGCAGTTCGGAAAGGGCGCGGTCGACTTCGGCCTGACTCGCCGCATCGACGCCGGCGGGCAGCGCCACCCGGTATCGCCGATAGCGCTCCAGCCGGTCCCGGAACGCCGCGAACGTGAACGGCTTCAGCAGATACGCGAGCGCGCCGTGGGCGACGGCGGCGCGCACCATCTCCAGATCCCGCTCGGACGTGATCGCGATGATGTCCGGCGCCGGCCGCAACCCCGCCAGCGCCGACGCCAGGCTGATCCCGCTGGCGTCGGGCAACCCGAGGTCGAGCAACACCAACTCGATCGGCGTCCCTGCCGCGGCCGCCTCCGATGCCGCATGCATGGCGTCGCGGGCGGTGTGCGCCACCACGGTGGCCGAGAAGCCTTCCAGGCGTTCCACATACGTGCGGTGCGCCTCGGCGATCAGCGGGTCGTCCTCGACGATCAGGACCGAGATCTGCGGGCTCACCGCGCCGTTCCCGGCACCGTCACGGTGACGACGGAACCGTAGGTCACGTCGGCGGTCAGCGTGCCCTCGTGCCGCTTCACCACCTGGGCCACCAACGCCAGGCCCAGCCCGTGTTGCTCCCCGTCGCCTGCCGACTTCGTGGAATAGCCCCGCTGCATCGACCTCTCGAACGTCTCGGCGTCCATGCCTGCGCCGCTGTCGGCCACCCGGATCAACAGTTCCTCGTCGTCCTGGCTCACGGTCACCTCGACCCAGGGATCGTCGCGGTCACACGCGTCCATCGCGTTGTCCACCAGATTGCCCAGCACCGTGACCATCTCCTGCGCCGTCAACGCCGCATTGTCCGTGTCCGAGGCAAGGTGGGTGTCCTCGGTGATGGTCAACGCGATGCCGCGCTCGTCGGCCTGCGCGGTCTTGCCGAGCAGCAGTGCCACCAGCGCGGGTTCGGCGACTTCGCCGGACAATCGGTCCACCAGTCGTTGGGACAGGGCCAATTCGTCGGTCGCGAACTTCACGGCGTCCTCCGACCGGCCCATCTCGACCATCGTGATCACGGTGTGCAACTTGTTGGCGGCCTCGTGCGCCTGCGAGCGCAATGAGTCGGTCAACACCTGCAGCGAGCTGAGTTCGCCCAGGGCACCCTGCAATTCGGTGCGATCACGGACCGTCACGACCTCCGAGTGGGGCGAATCTCCGACCCGCGATCGGTTGACCACCAGCACCCGCTCGTCGGTGACGTGCACCTCGTCGCGGACGCCGGGGTCGTACGTGCGGAGGAACTCCGGCAGGTCGGACTCGGCCACCGTGCCCGGCGACAGCGACAGCAGGCGCCGTGCCTCGTCGTTGACCAGGACCACGTGGCCATCGTCGAGCACGATGAGCCCCTCGGACACCGAGTGCAGGATCGCGTCGTGGTGTTCGTACATCACCCGCAACTCGTCGGGCCGCAGCCCGTGGGTCTGCCGGAGCAGCCGGCGGCGGATCGCCCACACGCCGACGAGCGAGATCATCAGGGCCGAGACGCTGACGATCGCGATGGTCGGCCACTGGTCGCGCCAACGCTCTGCCAGGGTCTGCTGCGTGATGCCCGCCGACACCAGTCCCACGACCCGTCCCGACCCGTCGCGCACCGGAGCGATCGCCCGCACCGACGGCCCCAGCGTGCCGGTGTACACCTCGGTGAACGTCTCGCCGCGCAGCGCCGGTTCGATGGTGCCGAGGTAGTGGCCACCGATCTGCTGCGGATCGGTGTGGGTGAAGCGGGTTCCTTCCGGCGACATGATCGTGATGAACGCGATGTTGGTGTTGGTCCGCACCGCCTCGGTCATCGGTTGCAGAACCTGGGTGGCCTGTCCGGATTCGATGGCCGAGGCGGTCGAGGGCGCATCGGCCAGAGCCGTCGCGATGCTCACCACCTGTTGGCGTGCGGTCGCTTCACCGTCCTGGCGGGCGTCGACGAGGGCAAGCGCGCTGCCTGCCAGCACCACCACCGAGATCACCACGAATTGCAGGGCGATCGCCTGGCCGGCCAGCGAGCGGGGCGCCCACATCGAAGGTGCCCACCACCTGCGCATTGCGCCTCCGCACCGTCGAACGTGAACGTAATGAACTAAAGCGTGACCTGGGTCACTTATGGGAACACCATCCTTGCAGATCAGTTTCGCCGTACGACTGTCACGAACTGGAGGGACCACACCATGACCACCCCACTCGACACCGCCGCGCCGCCCGCGCGGCGCGATCGAACACATTGGCTCTACATCGCCGTCATCGTCGCCGTCGTCGCCGGCGTGGTGGTCGGACTGCTCGCGCCGGAGGTCGGCAAGAGCGTCGGCATTCTCGGCACCATGTTCGTCAGCCTGATCAAGATGATGATCGTCCCCGTCATCTTCTGCACCATCGTGCTCGGCATCGGCAAGGTGCGCGCCGCCGCCACCGTCGGGAAGGTCGGCGGACTGGCGTTCCTCTACTTCCTGATCATGTCGACGGTCGCACTGGCGATCGGTCTGGTCGTCGGAAACCTCTTGAGTCCAGGTACCGGCCTCAACCTGTCCCCGACGTCGGCGGCCAAGGGCAGCCAACTGGCTGAGACCGCCCACGAGGCCGGCGGCCTGATGGAGTTCATCACGCACATCATTCCGACCTCCCTCTTCTCGTCGCTGACCGAGGGCAACGTGCTGCAGGCGCTGTTCGTCGCCCTGCTCGTCGGCTTCGCCGTCCAAGGCCTCGGAAACTCCCGTGAGCCGATCCTGCGCGGCATCGAACACCTGCAGAAGCTGGTCTTCAAGGTGCTGGTCATGATCCTGTGGCTGGCCCCGATCGGTGCCTTCGGCGCCATCGCCAACGTCGTCGGCCAGACCGGCTGGAGTGCGGTCACCCAACTGCTCACGCTGATGCTCGGCTTCTACATCACCTGCATCCTGTTCGTGTTCGGCGTGCTGGGCGTCCTGATGCGGGTGGTGGCCGGAGTCTCGATCTTCAAGTTGGTCCGCTACCTGGCCAGGGAGTACCTGCTGATCTTCGCCACCTCGTCGTCCGAGTCGGCATTGCCGAGGCTGATCGCGAAGATGGAGCACCTCGGCGTCGAGAAGACGACCGTGGGCGTGGTCGTCCCGACCGGCTACTCGTTCAACCTCGACGGCACGGCGATCTACCTGACGATGGCGTCGCTGTTCGTCGCCGACGCCATGGGCAAGCCGTTGGCGATCGGCGAGCAGATCTCGCTGCTGGTGTTCATGATCGTCGCCTCGAAGGGCGCGGCGGGCGTCAGCGGTGCCGGGCTGGCCACGCTGGCAGGTGGATTGCAGGCCCACCGCCCCGATCTGCTGGACGGCGTCGGCCTCATCGTCGGCATCGACCGGTTCATGTCGGAGGCGCGTGCGGTGACCAACTTCTCCGGCAACGCCGTCGCGACTGTGTTGGTCGGCTCGTGGACGAAGACCATCGACCGCACCAAGGTCGACGCCGTGTTGAGCGGTCACGATCCGTTCGACGAGCTGACCATGCTCGACGATCACGATCCCCGCGCCGAACAGCCTGCGCAGGAGAAAATCCCTGCGCCGGCATAGGGCGTGACATCGAAGGGCCCGGCCGGAACCCCTCCCGGCCGGGTCCTTCTCTGTGTACCTCTCGTGAACCAAACTGCTGCCCGTCTCGTCTATGTGAGTGAAGGCCAACTGGCCACCCGAGATGCGGGCGAATCGCGACATCGCAACGCCCCGAACGAGAACGGAGCATGCGATGCGTGCAACCCTGTTGACCCTGGTCGCCCTGGCAGCGGCCATCGGAATGATCCTCGCCCCTGCGGGATCGGCGTCGGCGGCCTCGGGCTCTGCCATCGCGACCATCGGCCAGCTCGAGGCGGAGGGCTTCGACGTCAACGTCGATCGCATTGGCAGCGCGCCGCTTTCGGAGTGCGAGGTGACCAGCGTGCGCAACCCGCAGGAGCAGACCAGGCTGGTCCGGGTGAACCGGCGCAAGGGCAGGGACGAGTTCATCGAGGTCGTGGTGAACCGCACCATCACGGTGTCACTGGACTGCTCGAGTCGCTGACCCGGCTCATCGATCCGGTGTGATGCCACGAAAGAGGTTGTCCACCAAAGCGTCTACGAACTCCTCGGTCAGCGGCTGGTCGGGCAGCAACAGACGGTGGTAGCAGGCTCCCCACAGCTGATCGACCACCGACTCGGGGTCCAGATCGGGGCGCAGCTGCCCGCGCGTCTTCGCCGCCTCCATCGCCGAGACGGCCAAGGCGCGACGCGGTGACGAATAGCGTTGCAGATACGCGGCTTTCAGATCGGGATCGGACTGGGCCTGGCCGATCAGCTCGGCGATCACCGAACCGGCAGGGCCGTCGCGCACCACGGCCAGGAAGGCGTGCAACTGGGTACGCAGGTCGACCTCGATGTCGCCCGAATCGGGGAACTGGAGCTTCTGCTCGACCTGGTGGAAGTAGCCGTCGAGCGCCAGCGCGCCCTTGGACGGCCACCACTTGTAGATGGTCATCTTGCTGGCCCCCGACCGGGCGGCCACCTTGTCGATGGTGAACGCGGCCATGCCCTCGACGAGCAGCAGCTCGCCGGCCGCCGCGAGGATCTCGGCGCGGACCTCGTCGGCGGGGCGGCGCCCCCTGCCGCGGCGGGGACGGTCTTCGACTGCAGCCATCTGACGGCGTCTCCTGACGATCTTCGGGAATATATGGACGAATAGTCCACTTCATGCTTATATGGACGAAGCGTACACGTATCAAGGGGAGCAGAAATGACAGATCGAATCGCCATCGTCACTGGTGCGTCCGGTGGCATCGGGCGCGCGGTCGCCGTTCGGCTCGGCGCGCAGGGAATGTCTGTCGCCGTGCACTTCTCGGGCAACCGGGAACGTGCTCAGGAGACCGCCGATCAGGTCGTGGCAGCAGGCGGCCGGGCGCTGGTGGTCGGTGCCGACGTCGCCGACGAGGCCCAGATCGCAGCACTGTTCGACCAGGTCGAGGCCGAG
>NZ_JAVRPS010000105.1:0-9621 GCF_032162105.1 Mycobacterium sp.
ACCACCGGCGGTGGGTCGTCGCGCACCAGCGTGAACACCGTGACCAGCACCGCGATGACACCGACCGCGGCCAGTGCGACGACGCCGGCGCGGCCGGGATCCGCCCGGATCGCCGCCAACCAGCTCGGACCACCCGTCGTCGGCGCGTCGGGCAGCCACCGCGACAGCGACGTATCGGGTTCCTCGTCCTCGGACCGTTCGGCGTCGCCGTTGGCAGTGTCCGATCCCAGGCGGCGTTGCGCCCGATCGGCGGGCAGTTCGGTTCGCATGGCCGCGACGGTAGGCGCGTCGCCGGACGCGACCGGCCCGGCGGACGCCCGCCGATCGTCGGCTGTGGATGAAGGTCGATCTGTGGATGGCGCGTCAGAGGGAGCCGTGTGCGGCGATCACCGATATCCGCAGCGGCGACGGGATCTGCGTCAGCAGGTAGGTGATCGTAGGGCGGCTTATCTCGGTACCGCCTCCGTCGAGGCGCGACAGCGCGGTGTGGCACAGCGCCGACGACGAATTGAGCACGGACACCTCGAAACTCACCAAGGCAGTGCGGTGGTAACCCTGGGCATGCAAACCGTCGACCTGCCCCTGAATCACGGCCGCCACCTGGTCGTCGGTGGTGAGCGCGACGACGCCCTCGTCGGTGGTGATGGTTAGCGGGACGCCGTAGTACCCGAGCAACTCGGCCAGGCCGACTTCACGCCGCACGCACGCGGCGAACATCTCGAGGTATCCGTCGAACCAGGTCCGCAGCGTGCTGGCATCCTTGACCCGATCATGCCTCTTGTCCGGCCGCGGTCTGGGGATATGTCACCAACGGCGGGCAATTCACCCTCCTCGAGCGGGTCGACCCTCCTAGGACTTTCGGCCGGACGGCGGGCCCGCGAATGGTTCGTCGAGGTGGAGACCGCGAGCGTCGTCGGGAACCTTTGGTGCGGTCAGTTGCAGGCTTTCGCCGTTCGGAGCCGATGGCGCGTCGGCGGATGCCGCGGCCGCCCCCTCCGGGCGATCGGATCCTGGTGGCGTCGCTCGCTCCAGGAACCGGAGCAGTTCGACGGGGAAGGGAAGCACCAGGGTGGAGTTCTTCTCCGCCGCGACCTCGACGACGGTCTCCAGGAGCCGAAGTTGCAGCGCCGCCGGGTGCTCGGCCATGATCTCGGCCGCTTGGGCCAGCTTTACGGACGCCTGCAGTTCGCCCTCGGCGGTGATGACCCTGGCCCGTCGCTCACGCTCGGCCTCGGCCTGGCGCGCAATCGACCGCTTCATCGAATCGGGCAGCACCACGTCCTTGATCTCGACGCGATCGATCTGCACACCCCAGCCCAGCGCGGGGCTGTCGATCATCACTTCCAGGCCCTGGTTGAGGTGCTCGCGGTTGGAGAGCAGGTCGTCCAGGTTGCTCTTGCCGATGATGGACCGCAGCGACGTCTGCGCGACCTGGCCGATGGCGGACATGTAGTCCTGGACGTCGACGGCCGCCCGCACCGGATCCGAGACGTTGAAGTAGATGACGGCGTCGACCCGAACGGTCACGTTGTCGCGGGTGATGCCGTCCTGGGCGGGCACCGGCAGCGTGATGATCTGCAGGTTCACCTTCTGCAGGCGATCGGCGAAGGGGATCAGCATCGTGAGTCCCGGCCCACGAACGCCGGATTGCACCCGTCCGAATCGAAAGACGACGCCTCGTTCGAACTGCTTGACCACGCGGATGTTCGCCAAACCAAGCCAAATCACGCCAAGGCCTGCGGCGCCTGCCATTGCGAGTGTGTAGAGGATGCTCATGGTGTTCTCCCGGCGGATTACCCCGCGGCAGCCATCCGGCCCGCGGGCCTAATCCAATTGTGGCACCGGCGGGCCGTCCCAGCCATCGTCTCGCCAGCACACCCAGTCGATCTCGACGAGGGCACCGACTGCGAGGCCCGTGACCCCGACGCAGGTGCGAGACGGCAGCCGCCCGGGAAACCACGCCGCGTAGGCGTCGTTGAAGGCCCGGTAGTCGTCCCAGTCGATGAGGTAGGCCCGCACGGAGACGACGTCGGCCAGTCCTCCGCCGCAGAGTTCGGTGACGCGCAGAAGGTTTCGCAGCACCTGATCGGTCTGGGTCGCGACGTCGGCGCCCACCACGGTCCCGCTCGCGTCGGTCGGCATCTGACCGGTGACGTACAGCGTCTGCCCGGCGGCGGTGGCGTGGGCGAACGGCGCCACACCCGGCGGCACGCCGTCCTCGGGTGTGAAGGTGAACGCGCGGATGCCGGTCACGCCGCGACGCCGGGCCAGCGTGGGAAGCACCGCTTGTCGATGCGGCCGTGTACGCCCTGGCGCTGGTCGACGACCTGGGTGACGGTGAAGTCGACGGCCACCGACATGAACGAGTAGGCGTCCATGCGGGTCAGGCCGAAGACGACCTCGAGCACGTCGAGCGTGCGCAACGCCGCGGCCTTCATCGCCGCGTCCAGGGTGTCGCCGAAGCCGTGCACCAGCAGCTCGGTCGCGGTCTCCAGCACGGGCACCGTGAACGGCAGATCACGTCGAATCGTCAAGCGCAGCAACCCGTTCAGCGACGACTCCAGCGCGGTACCGCTGATCTCGCCGTCGCCCTGCGAGACGTGCGGGTCGCCGACCGACAGCAGCGCGCCTGGCACCTGCACCGGGTAGAACATGCGCCCGCCCGCTCCGATTCGCCAGTTGTCTACGTTGCCGCCGTGGTCGCCGGGTGGCACCGACGACACCCGCTCCGGAGCGGCGGGCGCGACGCCCATCGTGCCAAAGTGCGGACGTAGCGGGACGACGACACCGGACAGTGCGGGTTCACGGGCGGCGACGTCCGGCACGACGATCGTGCCCGGCTGGTCGGCCAACGGCGTAGCGGTCCAGTCGTAGCCGAACAGCGCCCGGCCTAGAAGCGCATCGGCGTCGAGTTCGTAGACGGTCACCCGCTCTGTGGGCAGTTCGTCGTAGAGGTGGCCCCAGTGCCCGGCCAGGTTCGACCCGTACGGCAGCCGCGGGGTGGCGGCCAGGATGTCGACCTGCAGCACGTCGCCGGGCCGGGCACCGTCGACGGCGATCGGCCCGGTGAGCAGGTGCGGGCCCGGCCCGCGATCGGTCACCTGGTCGAAGACGGCGGTGATGCCCGCGTCCATCAGCAGGTCGGGCGCGTCGCCTGCGTGATGGGTCAGCGTCTCGATGGCGACCAGGTCCCCCGACGCGACGACGAGTGCAGGCTTCAGTCGGGGGTCGAAGTAGCCCCAGTGCACCGTGGACGGCGTGGCGGGCAGGTCGTGCTGCATCCGGCGATCATGCCAGCGCAGCCTGCCGCTTTCCTGTCGAGCGGTTGTCGAGCGAATCGACTCAGCCCTCGAACACGATCTCGACGGCTTCTCCCTCGTCGACGGTTCGAGTGTCCAAGAGCTCGCAGTTGTGCTTGGGGTACAGCTTGAGAGTGTCGGCGTCCGGCACACTGTCCCAGTCGTGGTCGTGAGTCGATACCAGCGCGCGCCGTGGCTTCCCGTCCGGATCGTCCTCAGGGAACACGACGTCGAGAATCTCGGCGACGGTCCCGTTGACGCTGCCGTGGTGGGCGATCTTGACGAAGTGCACTGCATTCAGCAGTTTCTGGTCACGCATCATGAACCAGCTTCGTTCCTCGGCGTCGCCGGGAAACAGCAGTTTCCAGCCACGCCAGGTGATCTCGAGAACGATGCTGGTGTTGTTCGCCGCGGCGTCGATCTCCATGATCGCCTGCCGGTTCACGTGGTTTCGCGACTGGACCAGGTCGTAGAACGCGCCGGCTTGCACGCCAACCGGTGGCTGCCAGCGCGATTGGCCTGCTACCGCCGGCTGGCCCGCCCCACCCGCTATCCCTTCGGCGGCGGCCGCGCCGAGTCTGGGCTGATTCCGTCGCCCGTAGTAATCGGAGGTGTCCTCCTCCGGAGCCAGGATGCGCAGTTCAGCCTCCTGGAACGGATGCTTGCCCGCCAGAGGTGTTGTGCGGTCGACGTAGTGGGTCTTCGATTCAGGCGCGATCGCGCGGAGATGATTGACGTAGTCGGCGGTGCCCAGGCCGAGCGCGCCTTCGGGCAGCAACGCACTGTTGTTCTGGATCATCATCGTGAGCCAGGGGTCGCTCGTGCTGGAATGCTGTTCGACGAGGCCCTTGAAGGTCTCGGCGAAATCCAATTTCTTCTTCTTGGCGTCCTCGTGTGTTTCGTAGTAGTCCTCCGCCGCCGAGCCGGTCAGCCACGCGTGTTTGGCCAACAGGTCGACGTCGTTGTTCTTCGCAGTGAGCAAACCTTGAACGTGATCGAGGTGTTCGTGCGTCATGACGTACAGGTCGACCTCACCACCGGTACGGTCCGCGATGTCCTGGACGACCGGCATGAAGACGTCGTCCTTGCTGGCAAGCAGGTTGCCGACGTCGATCAGGATGTGCCGGACGACTTCGGTGCCGTTGGGCTGGCGATCGGGGATCGAGATCAGGATCGCGTCGCCAAACAGCACGTTGTACGCCCGCACGATGAGATCGGCCATCAGTCCATCTCCTCGATGTGCAGGAGTCGTTCGGTTCCGGTGACCCGGGCGACATCGCCCATGATGCGCACCTCGACGCGCGATGCCGGGGGTGGCTGCGGGGCGGCATCGCCGTCTTCGACGACTGCCACCCGGGAGCCGGAGAGCAAGCTGGTGAGGAAGCGATCCCGTCCTTCGCGTTGTTCGGCTCTCATCACGTCGCTGCCGACGAGCGCGAGAACCCTGCCGTCGTCCCATCGGACCGCAAGCGTGGCACCCGTCCGTACCCGTCGTTTGGCTGCCGGGATCGCCGGGGATCCGTTGGCTTCGACCGAGTCCCAGCTGACCTTCAAAATCAGTTCGCGCTGGGTGCTGTCGCCACTGCCAATCTTCTTGGTCGCATCCACCCGCGGCAGCACCTTGAACGACACGCCTTCGGCGATGCCGAATGCCGCGCGGTGCTTCTCCACGTAGGCGTAGGCGGCCCAGTCGCTGTCGCGGATGTCGGCCAGATCCGCCGGCGCGATGTTCAACTCCTGGGGCGCCAACAATGCGAGGTCGGTCACCGCCGAGACCACGCCGCGCTCAACGAATCGTTGTGCGAGCCGTTGCCGTACTTCGGTCTTGCCTTCGCTGGTGCCGTCGGGGTCGGTCGCATTGTCTGCCGCCAGGGTGGCACGCCCGACGTCGCCGAAGGTCAACTCGCCGGGCGGCATGTAATCGATGCCGCGAAGGAGCAGGCGACGAAAGATGTCTGCGGCAATGCCCAGCGAGCGGTTCGCGGCGTGGTCGACGTTCATCGGCTTGTCACCGGGGGCGGGCGTGGACCACAGCGACTTCCCCCGCTCGAAGATGTCGACCAGCGTCTCGTAGAAGATCGCCGACAGCACGGTGCTGAGTTGATGCGGATCGGTCCCGCTGACCGATGTCATGGTGTTGTCGTTGAGTAGGTCGCGCAACGCGTGCGGATGTGGGTCATCGGGGCGCGGTCGTGCGATCCCGAACTGCTCGGCAATCGAGCTGAACGCAGTGGCATTCGAGATCGAATTGCCGTTCTGTTCCAGCACTTTCTGGCGAAGGCCCCCGCTTCGCAACGCCATCAAGACCGCGACGAGGTCGGCGACACCTTCGTGAATCGCGAGCGACTCCGCCCCCGACGCATCGTGCAGCGACGGAATCACCGCATCGAGCAGAGCATGCCCGCATTCGTGGGCGACGATGTCGCGGCTGAGCGCCGTGTACACCCTTCCCTCACCCGATTCGAACCAGAAGAACTGCAGACTGCGAGTGGAACGGTCGTAGAACGCGTTCGCCCACTCACCGGCTCGCGGGACGACGAGGAGTTGCTCCCCCTCGAAGGCCCAGGTGACCGGCCGACCCAACGCCCCCGACTCTTCGAACATCTGGACCGTTTCGAACACGGTGCCGAATGCGTTGACGGCGAGGAACTCCGGGGAGTCACGCTTCATCCCTTCCGTCTTGAAGCGCCCCCGCGTCGGCGAGGATGCCGTGAACGGGGTGAAGGTCGCCGGAGCGCCAAGCGGGGCCCCCGTCGCCGGCTCGAAGTCGACGATGGCAATCCGTCGACACGTCGGTCCGTCGAGGAAGCGGTCGTGTTCGTCGTCGTCGAGTTTCAGTTTCTTCTGTTCGACCAGCTTTTCGCCTGTCGTGCCGAACTTCTCGTCCTGGATCATCAGGTCGATCTCGGCTAGCGCATACCCCATGGGGAGTCCTTCCAGAACGTCGTTGCAACAAGCACCACGGCGGTGATGACCAAGAGTGCGACCGGCACCGGGTCTCGCCATGCGCGCGGATGACGCTGTTCCCACCACACCGCCGCGGAGCCGCCGAGCATCAACAGCAGTTGATGGCTGCTCACCATCGCCAACATGACCGGCCCGCACAGCGCGACGCAGCGCGGAAACATGCACACGCCGCTGCCGGAGGCGGTGATGAGCGCGCGCCGGCCCGCGGGAGCGATGACTCCGATGCGGCCGCACGTCCTGAGCAGTCGGGCCCGCCACATCGACCAGGTGACGGCCACGGCCACCACCAGCCAGGCGACCGACCAGACCCAGGCGGGCACGAAGTTATCCACCAGGAGATACGCACCCCGTCCGACCATGCCGAAGGCGAGCCACAAACCGGTGATGGCCCCAATGTGAGCGGCGACGGCCGCAGCGCGCCAGCGGCGGAACGTCGCCCGCGCCAGGGCGGCCGTCGACGCCGCATACAGCGGCCACATCATGGCCACGACCATCAACAGCCAGTGACCGATCCACAGCCCGACGATGGCGGGTTCGCCGACCGCGGGGTGCGCCATGGCGTGACCGGCATGCCCGGTTCCGTCGTGGTGTCGCGGTGACACATCGGTAGCGCTCCATGCAACCAGCGCAGCCCAGGCGATACCCGCCGCGGCAGTCAGCCACCAACCTCGGTGTGGCCGAGTTAGGTTGTCGCGCAATCGCCGTCGCCGCACCGCTCGAGTCGGGACCACTCCTGTGCTCATCGGCGGCGATAGACCGTTATCTGCCGAACCTCTATCCCCTGCGGCTCTGGACCCGCATCGGCGCCTGCCGATTCTGGGAGCACCCGAACGACCACCTCGCTGCCGGTCCAGCCGTCCGCGACGAGTTCGGGAATCGCGGCCGTCGCATCGACCACATAGCTGCGCTCCTCGTCTGCAGGCGTCCCACTGAGCCCGAATGTCGAGAATCGGCCGGCTCGATGGGCGGGCCGGTCGGGGCCTGCCGCGACTTCGACGACGTAGACGTTGCGGCAGTCGACCGGGCACCGAACCCCGGCAAGTTCGATGATGAGTCCGGAGGGCGTCTCGGGCGCCAGCCCGAGCTGGCGCGGGTCGAACGTCAGGGACCGTTCAGCGCCGCCTTCGCCGACCGCAGTGGTGTCCGACGTTGCTGCCACCGGGTCCCAGTCCTCCATCGGAGGGCCGCCCTCGTCGAGCCCCATGGGTCCCCTCCCTAGCTGGCCGCGATTGGCGGTGACCTCCGCGAGTTGAGCCTGGGGAAGCTCCGTCACCTCGTACTCATAGTTCAACGGCTCCGCCGTGGTGTCGACGAGGTCGTCGATGGAGTACACCGCCGTCGCGCCCGTGTCACCGAAGGCGAAGCTCGCCGTTCGCCACTCGGACGCGGTATCAGCCGGAAGGCCCACCTGGTCCATGAGTTCCACCGAGCCTGGCAGCTTGCGCCAAACCTCCCACAACCGATCGATGTTGGCGTGGTGCAACCAGAAGATCGGATCGCGCCCCGCAACGGTGGTACTTCGCATCAGGCCGGTTCCGCCACCGATGTCGCCATGCACGTAGTTGTGCGGCTCGTCTTCGAGCAAGCCGCCCTGGCGTTCCGGACCGTCGACGCCGCCGAAACCCTGGCGGGGCCATCTGAGAGCGAAGAAGCGTTGGGACATTGCCGGCACGACTTCGACATCGCTCCCTAGTGGGTGACCGGGCCGGTCCAATTCGTTGAGGTACAAGTGATTCTTGGCCAGGGCCCCATTGACGGTGCGCTGCGGAACCCGAAACTCTGGGGGAACCTGCAAGGTTTCCTGGCGATCCGGGTCTGAGTAGTCCCAATACGGTAAGGCCCAGCTGTCGTCGCCGATATGGTGCTGAATCGTCTTTTCGAACCATGCCAGATACGCGCGGTGCCACGGAAGGAAGAATCGCGCGGCATGCGCGCATTGGTCCCACAGCGGCTTGCGCTGCGTTCCACCCGGGATACCGTGCGTGTTCGCCGCCCACCGCCAGGAGTCCACCGTCGGCTGGGCATCGCGGCTGATCATGGCCTCGACGCCTCTGGCGTAGCCATCCAGGACGGGATGCCAGTCCTGCGATTTGGCGGCAGCAACGGTTTTGACCGACAACTCCCACACATCCTGGCGAGTACGAAGAACACCAGCCATGACCCACCCCCGTCGGAAAGGACTGCATGCAAATCAATGAGTGCGGCGTTCCGTACCCCCCGAGCGGGTAATTCTACGACTGGCCAGCAGTATTCGGTATCAAGTTTGAGTGAAACCGTCGTGTCCAACAGTGAAATGATGTGCCGGCGACCAAGGGCCGCGTTCCCCTTGATCGCCCTGTCGTTGCATTCCATCCGTCCGCCATAGCTTGCTGAATTGTCGAATGTGTCCGGAGTTCCGAGGACGGTCGGATGCTGACCGAGCGGGGACGAAACCGACCGCGATCGAGGGTCGTGTACACGCTGCGAATAGTGTCTACTGCACACCGGACACGCATCGAGGAGACACGCCCATGACCTCACCGACGACCACCGACCGACCGCTGCGGGTGATCCAGTGGACGACCGGCAACATCGGCACGCGCTCGCTGCACTCCATCATCGGACGCAACGACATGGAACTCGTCGGGGTGTACGCCCACGGCGCGAACAAGGTGGGCCTCGACGCCGCCGAGCTCGCCGGCTGGCCGGAACCCACCGGCATTGCGGCCACCAACGACGTCGACGCGCTGATCGCACTGAAGCCCGACGCCTGTTGTTACAACCCGCTGTGGCCGAACGTCGACGAACTGGTTCGGCTGCTCGAGGCCGGCGTCAACGTGTGCTCCAGCGCGGCGTGGATCACCGGCGGCAAGCAGTCGCCCGAGGACCTGGATCGGATCCGGAAGGCTTGCCAGACCGGCAATTCCACGATCTTCGGCAGTGGTGCACACCCCGGCATGACGAACATGGTCGGCATGGTGCTCTCGGGTGCCTGCGAGAACGTCGACGAGATCCGCATCACCGAGTCGGTCGACTGCTCGACGTATGAATCCGCGGACACGCAGGCCGCGATGGGATTCGGGCAGGATCCGGAGACGCCTGGCCTCGCGGAGAGCGTACAGCGCGAAAGCGAGGTGTTCGCCGAGTCGGCGGCAATGATGGCCGACGCGATCGGCGCCACGCTCGACCGGATGACGTTCGACGTCGAGTTCAGCACCGCCACCGGTGACAGCGATCTCGGCTTCATGCAGATCCCCAGCGGCACCGTCGGCGGCGTATTCGGCTACCACCGCGGGTGGGTCGGCGAGAAGAACGTCGTCAGCGTCGGGTTCAACTGGACCATGGGCAGCCACGTCACCCCGCCCAAGCCGCTCGA
>NZ_JAVRPS010000106.1:0-2935 GCF_032162105.1 Mycobacterium sp.
TGCGACCCGCGACACCGCTGATCTGTCAGTTCATCGACGAGCACAAGGGCACGTACGGGGTCGGACCGATCTGCCGGGCACTGGGCGTGCATGGTGTGCAGATCGCCCCGCGCACCTACTGGGCGCACCGGTCGGCCGCGCCGTCGAAGCGGGCGCTGTGGGACACCACGATCACCGAGATCCTCGCCGGCGTCTACGAGCCCGACGAGCGTGGTAAACGCCCGCCGGAGCGCTGTACGGCAGCTTGAAGATGTGGGCGCACCTGCAGCGTCAGGGCATCCCGGTGGCCCGCTGCACGGTGGGATCATGCGCGAAAACGGCTGGCGCGGCGCGATGCGCGCGCGTCGGGTGCGCACCACGGTGGCCGATCCGGCGGCAACCCGCGCCCCGGATCTGGTGCGGCGCCGCTTCCGCGCCGGTCGGCCCGACGCGCTGCATGTGGCCGATTTCACCTATGTGCCGCTGGCCGGCGGCGGGTTCGGCTATACCGCGTTCGTGATCGACGCCTTCGCCGGGATGATGGTCGGCTGGGAGTGCTCGCTGAAGAAGAACACCGCCTTCGTCGAGCGTGCTATCCGCGCCGCGGCTGCACGCCGGGCGCGGGAAGGACATCCACTGCTCGGCGGCACGATCCATCACAGCGATGCCGGATCTCAGTACACTGCAATGCATTTCACCGAGACACTGATGCTAGCAGGGCTGACACCCTCGGTCGGTACCGTCGGTGATGCCCTTGATAACGCGCTGGCTGAAACTACCATCGGCTTGTACAAAACCGAGTGCGTCCGCGATGGCTCCCCGTTCCGCAACGGGCCGCTGCGCACGCTGGCAGACATCGAGGACGCCACCTCCGCGTGGGTGCACTGGTACAACACCAACAGGCTCATGCACCGCCTGGGCCGACGCCCACCGGCAGAAGCCGAGCCCGAGTACTACGCTCGCCACCAGGTCGGGCAGCACACCGATCACACGTAACCAGGTGTGCATGAAACCCAGTGATGCTTCAGTCACCGCGAAGCCCCATCTCGGGATCGTGGAGGTTTCGCCCGAAACCACTCCGAGTACACCGCCGTTCAGGTCTATAGGTGGGCCGCGAACCCGCGCCCGGGGGCCATCTGAAACAGGTAGTCAAATACTCGGTCGTGTCGCGTGCTGCACAGATAACGTGATACTCGCAGGTGCCCCTCGGTCGTCGAGGCACTGTGAGCACGCCACATCGGAGGATTGCCCCCATGACCTCGAATGAAGCGCAGCGGGCCGCGGTTGCAGACGTTGTGGTGGGCGACGACTCGTACTTGTGGCTCGAGGCCGGCGAGGACGAGGAGGTGCTGGACTGGGTGGAGCGGCACAACGTGCCCACGCTGGCGCGGTTGTCGGGTGAACGGTTCGAGCAGATGCGCGCCAGCGTGCTTGACATACTCGACTCCGACACCCGCATCCCTGGTGTGTCGCGCTGCGGGGAGTACCTCTACAACTTCTGGCGCGATGCGGGCCACCCGCGGGGAGTCTGGCGGCGCACCACCCTTCAGGAGTACCGCAAGGACTCCCCGGAGTGGGACGTTGTCATCGACGTCGACGCGCTGGCCGCCACCGAGGACGAGAACTGGCTGTGGGAAGGCGCCGGCATCATTGAACCCGAGCGCACGCGCGCGCTCGTCGGCCTCACGCGCGGCGGCGGGGACGCCGACGTCGTGCGCGAATTCGACATGACCACGCGGCAATTCGTCGCCGACGGGTTCTACCTGCCGGAGGCCAAGAGCGATATCTGTTGGGAAGACGAGCACACCGTGCTGGTGGGCACCGACTTCGGGGAAGACTCGCTGACCGATTCGGGGTATCCACGGCTGATCAAGCGGTGGCGGCGTGGGACGCCGCTCGGGGATGCCGAAACGGTGTTCTCCGGTTCGGCGAGCGACGTCTCGGTGAGCGCGACGCGTTACCCCTATCCGGGATTCGAGCGCACCTTCATCTACCGCAGTGTCGACTTCTACAACAAAGAGACCTTTGAGTTGCGTGACGGCGAACTGATCCGCCTCGACATCCCGACCGACGCCAGCATGGCGGTGCACCGCGAGTGGGCGATGATCCTTCTGATATCGGACTGGTCCAGAGAGGACACCACCTATAAGGCCGGCTCCGCGCTCATCGCCGACTACGAGCAACTTGTCGCCGGGACCGCCGAACCACGCGTGGTGTTCGAGCCCGGCGGTGAGGACTTCCTTGTCGGAGGAGCGTTCACGGGCGACCGGTTCCTCAGCATCAAGCTGCGCGACGTAGCGACCGTGGTGGAGGTACTCACCCCGGGCATCTGGCAGGCAGAGCCGCTCCCGGGTGTGCCCGACAACGCCACCACCGTCCTCGCCGGCATCGATGTATTCGGCGACGAAATCTTCCTTCACAGCACCGGCTTCGATAAACCGCCGCGGCTTTTGCACGGCCCGTCGGCGGGACCCGTGCGGGAGATCAAGTCCTCCCCGGCGTTATTCGACGCCGACGACCTCGTCGTCAGCCAGCGCTTCACCGCGTCAGCCGACGGCACTAGGGTGCCGTATTTCCTGGTCGCGCATCGGGATTCGACAGGTCCCGGCCCCACCCTGCTGGCGGGCTATGGCGCCTTTCGTGCGGCGCAGCTACCGGACTATTTCGGTGGGCTTGGCCGACTGTGGCTGTCCCGCGGCGGAAGCTACGCGCTGGCGAACATCCGGGGCGGCGGGGAGTTCGGGCCGGCGTGGCACGAGCAGGCGCTACGCGAGAACAGGCACAAGGTCGCCGAGGACTTCGCCGCCGTCGCACAGGATTTGGTGGATGAGGGTGTCACGACGGCCCCCCAGCTCGGCGCCGAGGGAGGCAGCGCGGGAGGCCTGCTGATGGGCGTCATGCTCACGCACTATCCCGAGTTGTTCGGAGCGTTGGTCTGCCAGAGTCCGCTGCTGGA
>NZ_JAVRPS010000107.1:0-16204 GCF_032162105.1 Mycobacterium sp.
TACCTCGTCGGCGAAGCGGCCGATTACGCACACACATGGTCGGCCGTCGCTGGCGCCTTCGCCGCGATTAATCGGCACGAGTTCCCGCCGACGACACCGGACTGGGTAAACGTCGACCACCGACGAGCTACACCATTCGCGCCAAACGACTTGAGCGCAGTCATCGATACCTCCATGGATCTCACGCCCGACCTCAGAAGTCACGTTGAGACCGTGCATCTGCTGGGTGACTTCGGAGCAGTCGTCACCCAAGTCTCATATGGGACTTCGCATGAGGGCTTCGAGGCGGAATGGCGGTTCATCAACCTGTTGACCTTCGAAGGCGACCTCATCAACCGCGTCGAACTCTTCGACGAGGCCGACCTCGACGCCGCGCTCGCCCGCTTCGACGAGCTCAACCGGCCGGCAGCGTAGCGGAGCCGCTCGCGTCGTAACGTCACGGCCATGACGGTCTATGCCCTGAACCTGTTCGACGTCGCCAACCGCGACGAATACCTGGCCTACTCCAAGCGGTCGGCGGCCGAGGTCGGCAGACACGGCGGCCGCGTGGTCGCGCTCGGCAAGTTCCGCGAGTCCATCCTCGGCGACGTCGCGCCCCGTCAGGTGCTGATCCTGGTCGAGTGGGACTCCAAGGACGCCTTCGACGGCTATTGCAACGATCCCGGTCTCGCCGACCTGCACGCCCACCGCGAGAACGGCTCGTCGGCGTACGTGTGGCAGCTGTTCGACCGCTTGGACGATCTGCGTCCGGTGCTTAAGCTCGAAAAATGAAGCCCGCAATCAGGCGACGGCTGCACTGGGTGGCCTTGCACGGTGTCATCCGCAGCCTGGCGTCCTACGGTGCGCGTCGCGGCGAACCGCAGGGCCGGCTCATCGCCGACCTCACCGTTCGGGCCGACCCCGGTGGCTTCGCCGACGAACTCCGGGCCCTCGGGCCGCTCGTCCGCGGTCGTGCCGCGTGGCTCACCACCGACCACGCGCTGGCCCATCACCTGTTGCGGTCCGACGACTTCGCCGTCACCTCCATCGGCAGCACCCTGCCCAATCCGCTGGGCTGGATCGAGCAGAAGACCATGGTCAAGGGCCGGCTGCATCCGCTGCTGCCGCCGTCGCTGTTGTCCGTCGAACCCCCCGAGCACACCCGGTACCGCAAGACGGTGTCGTCGGTGTTCACCACCAGAGCCGTCGCCGCGCTGCGGGAGCGCGTGCAGCAGGCGGCCACCGCCCTGATCGACGGTCTCGACGACGGCAGCGTCGGTCCCATCGTGGACGTCGTCGACCGCTACTGCTCGCAGCTGCCGGTCACGGTCATCGGCGACATCATCGGCGTGCCGGACTCCGACCGGCCCCGCATCCTCGAATTCGGTGAACTCGCCGCGCCCAGTCTCGACATCGGCCTGTCCTGGAAGCAGTACGTGCGGGTGGAGGATGGCCTGGACGGGTTCAACACGTGGCTGACCAACCACCTGCAGCATCTGCGCGACAACCCCGGAGACGACCTGATGAGCCAGCTCATCGCGGCGAGCGACGGCGGCGCGCGGCTCAACGACGAGGAACTGCGCGCGACGGCCGGGCTGGTGCTCGCCGCGGGTTTCGAGACCACGGTGAACCTGCTCGGCAGCGGCATCCGGATCCTGCTCGAGCATCCCGACCAGCTGGCGATGCTGCTCGACGATCCTGATCTGTGGCCGGGCGCGGTCGAGGAGATCCTGCGGCTCGAATCGCCGGTTCAGCTGAGCGCCAGGGTCGCCCGCGATGACACCGAGGTGGCGGGCCGGACCGTCAAGCGCGACGAGCTCGTCATCCTGTACCTCGCCGGGGCCAACCGCGATCCCGCGGTGTTCGCCGACCCGCACCGCTTCGACATCACCCGCGAGAACGCGGGCAGGCACCTGTCGTTCTCCGGGGGGAGGCACTTCTGCCTCGGAGCAGCACTGGCCAGGGCCGAGGGCGAGGTCGGCCTGCGTACGTTCTTCGCGCGGTACCCCGACGCCGCGCTGGCAGGAGCAGGCAGCCGTCGCGACACCCGGGTGTTGCGCGGTTGGGCGTCACTGCCGATCGCACTTGGCCAGGCACGCAGCGCGGTACGTTCGTAGGGTGGACTTCCGAGCAGCCCTGATCGAGGAGACCAAGGCGTTCGGCGCCCAGATTCGCGCTGGGGACCCTGCGACGCCGGTGCCTGCCTGCCCCGGCTGGACGCTCAACCAGCTGTTCAAGCACGTCGGCCGCGGCAATCGGTGGAGCGCCCAGATCGTCGCAGAACGACTTCAGGAGTCGCTGGACCCCCGCGCGGTGACCGACGGCAAGCCCCCCGACGACCCCGACGCCGCGATCGACTGGCTCGACGACGGCGTGCAACTGCTGCTGTCCGCGGTCGATCACGTCGGTCCCGAGGCCCGGGTGTGGACGTTCCTCGGACCGCGGCCCGCAGGGTGGTGGATCCGGCGGCGCTTGCACGAGGCGACCGTGCACCGCGCCGATGCGGCACTGGCCGTCGGTGCCGACTTCGACCTGTCACCCGAACTGGCCGCCGACGGCGTCAGCGAGTGGATCGACCGGTGCACCATCCAGGCCGACCCCCGCTCAGCGCCGCTGCCCCGCGGTTCGTCGCTGCACCTGCACGCCACCGATGACGGCCTTGGCCCCACGGGGGAGTGGACGATCACGCACGACGAAGACGGCGTGAACTGGTCGCACGATCATGCCAAGGGCGAGACGGCGGTACGCGGCAGGGCGGTAGATCTGCTCTTGACCATCACGCGGCGCCGCACTTCGGCCGAGGCGGGCATCGAGGTATTCGGCGACGCCACCATCTGGGACGGATGGCTGAGCCACACGCCGTTCTAGCGGCCATTTGCTGGAACGTTGGCTGGCGTCGCGAGCACGGCGGCGATGGCCGTCGTCAACGGCACCGACAACGCCAACGCGATACCGCCCACCGCGGACCTGGCGATCTCGATGGCCACGCTCTCGCTGGTCAGCACGTCGCCGAGGGAGCGGTTGGCCACGCTGAACAGCAGCAGCAGCGGCAACGCACTGCCGGCGTAGGCAAGCACCAGCGTGTAGACCGTGCTCGCGATGTGGTCGCGGCCCACCCGCATCGCGCCAAGGAAGATCGCCGTGCGCGACGCTCCGTGCTCGGCGAGTTCGAATGCCGTCGACGCCTGCGTGACCGTGACGTCGTTGAGCACGCCCAGCGAACCGACGATGAAACCGGCGAGCAACAGGCCGGTGATCGAAACGTTGCCGAGGTAGGCGGCGACCTCGTTGTTCTGATCTTCCGACAAGCCGGTCAGATGCGCCAGTTCGATTGCAGCCCAGGACAACACGGCGGCGAGCAGCAACGAGGCCAGCGTGCCGAGCAGCGCCGCGCTGGTCCGCAAACTGACCCCGTGCGCCAGATAGATGACCGCGTAGAGGATCGCCGCCGACGCCACCAGCGAGACGGGAATCGCCGGTGCGCCGTCGCGCAGGGCGGGCAGCAGGAACACCGTCAGCACCCCGAACGCGACCACGATGCCGACCATCGCGCGCAACCCGCGCCATCGCGCGACGGCCACGATCACCACGGCGAACACGGCGGCCAGCCCGACCAGCGCCCAGGTCCGCTCGAAGTCGAAGAACGCGTAGCTGGTGGCGCCGTTCTGATCCACCTGCCTGCTGACCCGGATGTTGTCGCCGACCGCGAGGCTGGGCTGCCCGGGTCCTGGGCTGAACTCCAGCAGCGTGTTGGCGCCCTTGTTCGGTCCGGAGTCGATGGTGACCAGCGACTGCACGCATCGACCGCCGCCGGGCGGCGCCGCGACCGGCGGAGCGGTCAGGACTGCGCCCACCGAGGTGCTTCCGCAGTCCGCGAACCCGCTGGAGATCACGTGGGCGGATTCGGTGGTGACCGCTCCACCCGCCGCGTTCTGGAACGGCAGCGGGATGGCGACGCTCTGCTGGCGGGGCCACAGCAGCGCGGCTCCCGCGATGACCGCGACGCCGATGGCGATCAGCAGGCCGACGACGATCTTGGCGGCCAGTGGGCCCAGCGGCGCAGGGCCGGACGGCTGCGAGTGCGAGTGTGAATGCGCCACTCGGACAGGTTAGAGGGCGAGGCTGAATTGCCGCGCGGAGCATGTGTCGGGGCGGCTTAGTCTTTTGAACGGGGTCGTGGGGGGAGGAAAACGGCGTGGATGAACGCGCAATCGAGCAGTCGCCCTTGAAGCGGGCGTTCGAACAATTGCTGTCAACGGATGTTCGTCTGTTCTCGGGGCGCGCGGTTTCACTCAGCGCGACAATGCCTTTCGACGGAGCCGCGGGCCTCTGTACGATGTGATCGGATTCCAAGGGAATTGGCACAACGGCAGCACCCCGTCACACGGGTACTTCATCAACGTGGGCATTGGGTCCACCGAGGTTGATTCGACGTGGCCGTACGAGAACCTTGGCGACCGGCCGCTCTATGGTTGCCTACTCGACAGGCGCTGGGAGTCGGTGGTGCCGGACCTTCCGTATGAGATTCGGTTCGGTCGTGCCACCGACACGGTGGCGTTCGCCGACGCCCTCTGCGAGAGCCTTGGTCACGTGATCGCGGTCTTCGACGAATTCGATTGCACGTCAACGCTCGTGCGCTACGCAGTCGAGAACAATCTGCTCATTCAGTACGAGCGGACGTGCTGCTACCTCGCAGCAGTCGATGACGGGGACACGTTGATCGCTTATGTCGGGCTGTTGCATGACAGATTTGGACACCAGGAGCGGTGGTCGATCTTCAGCCGCCGGATCAGCGAGGTGACGGGCGCGTGGACGTCGACCTTGGTACAGCTCGGCCTGCTCGAGCACGTCGACGAAACATAAGGCCGAGGCCCAGCGGCGCAGGGCCGGACGGCTGCGAGTGCGACTGTCGATGCGCCACCCGGACAGGGTTGCCAGCTGTTGCGGGTCGAGTGGTGGTGGTTGTCGGCGATTCCTCACCAAGGAGGGGCAGGTGGAGACCGATGGGACGACCAAGTACTTCCCGCAGCGGCTCGGGCTGCCCGATGACACCGGCGGCTACATGTACAGCCCGGACGCCTCGCCTCTGGGCTCCGACCTCTACGGCATCTTCTGCCGGTCACCCATCCCCTTGGGAGACGATTGGTGGATGTGCGGGATGCCCGACTACTGGCGGTAGCTCGCCAGGAAGTTGCCCAGCCGCTCGATTGCGTTGGCCAGGTCGCGGGCCCACGGCAGCGTCACGATGCGCAGGTGATCCGGTGCGGGCCAATTGAATCCGGTGCCTTGGGTGACGAGGATCTTCTCCTGCAACAGCAGGTCGAGCACCAACTGCTCGTCGTCCTGGATGTCGTGCACCTCGGGGTCGAGGCGCGGGAACGCGTAGAGCGCACCCTCGGGCTTGACGCACGACACCCCGGGGATCTCGTTCAGCTTGTTCCACGCGACGTCGCGCTGCTCGAGCAGCCTGCCGCCGGGCAGCACCAGGTCATCGATGCTCTGATGTCCGCCGAGCGCAACCTGAATGGCGTGCTGCGCCGGCACGTTCGGGCACAGCCGCATGTTCGACAGCAGGCTGATGCCCTCGATGAAGCTGCTGGCGTGTTCCTTCGGACCGGTGATCACCAGCCAGCCCGCGCGGTAGCCGGCGACGCGGTAGGCCTTCGACAGCCCGTTGAACGTCAGGCACAGCTGATCTGGTGCGACCGACGCCATCGCGATGTGCTTGGCCTCGTCGTACAGGATCTTGTCGTAGATCTCGTCGGCAAGGATCAGCAGCTGGTGCTTGCGGGCCAGGTCGGCCATCTGCTGAAGCACCTCGCGGGTGTAGACCGCGCCGGTGGGGTTGTTCGGGTTGATCACGACGAGCGCCTTGGTGCGGTCGGTGATCTTCGATTCCAGGTCGGCGATGTCGGGCATCCAGCCCTGCGTCTCGTCGCACAGGTAGTGCACGGGGGTGCCGCCCGCCAGCGCCGTCGACGCCGTCCACAGCGGGTAGTCGGGGGCGGGAATCAGGACTTGGTCGCCGTTGTCGAGCAGCGCCTGCAGCGTCATCGTGATGAGCTCGGAGACCCCGTTGCCGAGGTACACGTCATCGATGTCGAAACGTGGGAAACCGTCGACCAATTCGTAGCGCGTGAACACTGCGCGGCGCGCGCTCGGAATGCCCTTGGAGTCGGAGTACCCCTGGGCGTACGGCAGCGCCTGGATCATGTCGCGCATGATGACGTCGGGCGCCTCGAACCCGAACGGCGCGGGATTGCCGATGTTCAGCTTGAGGATCCGGTGCCCCTCGGCCTCGAGTCGGGCCGCGTGATCGTGCACCGGCCCGCGGATCTCGTACAGGACGTCCTGCAACTTGGTCGACTGCGCGAACGTGCGCTGTCGCGGCTGGTGGCCGGTGTGCCACGGAACCTGTTGGGTGCTCACGTCCTTCATCGTCCCATCACCGTCCAGCGAATTAGCAATTCCGCCGTTTACCGTTTACCGGGCCGACGGGCACCCGGCTTGATGCCGAGGCCAACCACCGGTGGCTCCGGCTTGGCCGGTTCAGCGGATTCGCCGTTGGCAGAAGCGGTTTCGGTCGGCTCCTGCGTCGGTTCCGGCTCAGCCGGTTGTGCGGCAGGCTGAGCGGGCGCGGCGGCAGGAGCCGGCTTCTTGGCACCGGGACGGCGAGCGCCCGCAGCGATTCCGAGGCCCTTGACCTCCGGTTCCGGCTTGGCAGAGGCTGGCGCGGGTGCCGCCTGCGGCGTTTCGGCGGGTGCCGGGGCCGATTCCGCAGCCGGTGCGGCCGCCGGAGCGGCCTTCTTGGCGCCCGGGCGGCGTGCGCCAGACGCGATGCCAAGGCCCTTGACCTCGGGTTCTGGCTTGGCAGGCGCTGCGGGCGTCGCCTCGGCAGGTGCGGCCGACGCGGTCTCGGCAGCCGCCGGCGCGGCAGCCTTCTTCGCACCGGGACGCTTGGCGCCACCTGCGATGCCCAGGCCCTTGACCGGCGCCGCGGGCGCGGCCGGTGCGGCTTCGGCTGCCGGGGCAGCGCTCTCCGCAGCGGGTGCGGCAGACTTCTTGGCGCCCGGACGCTTTGCGCCACCGGCGATGCCGAGGCCCTTCACCGGCGCGGCGGGTGCGGCGGCCGTGCTCTTCGCCGCCGGCGCGGCGCTCTTGGCACCGGGACGCTTGGCGCCACCTGCGAGGCCGAGGCCGGTGACCGGCTTGGCGTCGGCCGCCGTATCGCTCTTCGCGGCGGGCTCGGCCTCGTCGTCCTCGGTGGGCTTCGCCTCGGCGGGAGCGGTTTCGGCCTTGGCGGCAACGGCATCTGCCCGCGCGGCCGCGGCCTCGGCGGCCGCACCCTTGGCTGGCAGCGTGACGGCGCTCTTGTCCAACGAGGCCAGCAGCAGCTGGGCGACGTCGAGCACTTCGGTCTTCTCCACGTCCCTGGCGGCGGCGACGTCGTCGACCCCGTCGGTCATCATCACGCGGCAGAACGGGCAGCCGGTGGCGATCTTCGCTGCGCCGGTGTCCAGCGCCTCTTCGACGCGCTCGTGGTTGACGCGCTTGCCGATGTGCTCTTCCATCCACATCCGCGCACCGCCTGCGCCGCAGCACAGGCCGCGATCGGCGTGCCGTGGCATCTCGGTGAGCGTGGCGCCCGACGCGCCGATCAGCTCACGTGGCGGCTCGTAGACCTTGTTGTGCCTGCCAAGGAAGCACGGGTCGTGGTAGGTCACGTCCTGACTGACCGGGGCCACCGGAACCAGCTTCTTGTCGCGGATCAGCCGGTTCAGCAGCTGGGTGTGGTGCAGCACGCTGTAGTTGCTGCCGAGCTGCGGATACTCGCGCCCGATGGTGTTGAAGCAGTGGGGGCACGTGGTGATGATCTTGCGGTCGACGGTCTCCACCCCCTCGAACAGCTCGTTGATGGTCTCCACGTTCTGGGCGGCGAGCTGCTGGAACAGGAACTCGTTGCCCGCGCGGCGGGCCGAGTCGCCGGTGCAGGTTTCGCCGGTGCCCAGCACCAGGTACTTCACCCCGGCGACGGCCAGCAGTTCGGCGACGGCCTTGGTGGTCTTCTTGGCGCGGTCCTCGTAGGCGCCTGCGCAGCCGACCCAGAACAGGTACTCGTAGCCCTCGAAGCTGTCGACGTCCTCGCCGTAGACCGGGACGTCGAAGTCGACCTCGTCGATCCAATTGGTGCGGTCCTTGGAGTTCTGACCCCACGGGTTGCCCTTGTTCTCCAGGTTCTTGAACAGCACGCCGAGCTCACCGGGGAATTCGGACTCCACCATCACCTGGTAGCGGCGCATGTCCACGATGTGGTCGATGTGCTCGATGTCGACCGGGCACTGTTCGACGCACGCGCCGCAGTTCGTGCAGGACCACAGCACGTCGGGGTCGATGACGCCGCCCTGCTCCAGGGTGCCGACGAGTGGGCGGAGGTCCTGCGCCGGACCCGAGCCGGGGACACGGCCAAAGCCGGATTCCGGCACGTGGTGCCCCTCTTCGTGGGGGGTCTCCAGGTCCAGGCCTTCAAGCGGATGCGGCTTCTCGCCGAGGATGTAGGGCGCCTTGGCCATCAAATGATCGCGCAGGTCCATGATGACGAGCTTGGGGGACAAGGGTTTTCCGGTGTTCCACGCCGGGCACTGCGATTGGCAGCGGCCGCACTCCGTGCACGTGGTGAGGTCGAGATAGCCCTTCCAGGTGAAGTCCTCGATCTTGCCGCGGCCGAACACCGCGTCCTCGGCGGGATCCTCGAAGTCGATCAGCTGGCCGCCCGACTCCATCGGCAGCAGCGGGCCCAGCGCGTCGGGCAGCCGCTTGAAGGTGACGTTGATCGGCGCCAGACCGATGTGGAGGTGCTTGGAGTGCAGCACGATCAGCAGGAAGACCAGCATCACGCCGATGTGCAGCATCAGGGCGACGGTCTCGATGATCTCGTTGACGGAGTGGCCCAGCGGCTCGAGCAGCGCGCCGATGCCGTGCGAGAAGAATGCGCCCCAGCCGTAGGGCAGGTTCCCGGTCGCCACCGCCGCACCGCGGAACAGCGCGTAGGTCCAGATGACGTTGAAGATCATGAACAGGATCAGCCAGGCGCCACCGGTGTGCGATCCGTAGAACCGTGACTCGCGACCGTACTCCTTGGGCTCCGAGCGCAGCCGGATGATGGCAAACGTGGTGATGCCGAGCAGCACCGCGAGCGCGAAGAAGTCCTGCAGGAAGCCCAGCGCGTCCCAATGGCCGACGAACGGGATGGCGAACCTCGGGTTGAACAACACGCCGTAGGCCTCGAGGTAGACGCTGGCCAGGATGAAGAAGCCCCACATGGTGAAGAAGTGGGCGATGCCGGGAATCGACCAGCGCAGCAGCCGGGTTTGCCCGAACACCTCTTTCATCTGCGTGAGGAAGCGGGTGGGGATGTTGTCCTTGCGTGCGTCCTCGTCGAGGGTGGGTTGCCCCGACCGGATCAGGTTCGTCAGCCAGAGCACGCGCTTCGCGGCGAAGACCATCACGACGGCAGTCATCAGTAGGCCGATGACCAGCCTGATCAACGTCTGCGTATCCACCGCGCGCCTCCCCGTTCCAAGTTACCAGCCAGTAACTTCAACTTGGTTACTGACGGGTAACTTATGCTAGATGCCTGCTCATAGTTGCATCTAGGGATTGAGCGACGCTACGAAGGCTGGCCTAAGTCACTAGTGACCGTTCCCCGGCCCTGGATCGATCGGGATCGTCTTGATCGTCATCTCCGGCATCGAGGTCGGCGTCGAAGTGCTCGTGGTGCTCGTCGGCGACGTCGACGTGGGGGTCGTCGTGGTCGGGGTCGTCGTGGTGGTTGGCGTCGTCGTGGTGGGCGTTGCTGTGGTGGTCACCGTGGTCGTCAGGGGCGCTGGCTGCTGGGGGCGGGGCTGTGCCACCGGCACCAGCCGGGGTGCCGGTGTGACGACGATCGTGGCCGTCTCCGCGACGGGCGACACCACCGGCTGCGTCGACGTGGCCGGTGCGGTCGACACGGCGATGCTGCTCGAAGAACTCGCCGGAGCCGTTTCACCGTCGAACTGGGTCATGCCGAAGACCGCCAGTGCGGCGACCGCGGCGGCCGCGGACACGCCGAACGCGATCAGCGGCCCACGCCGGCGCGGGGCGATGTCGTCCCACTCGGGCTCGCCGAAGTCCACGTGCGGCCGGCTGAACTCCACGGGGGCGAACTGCGCGACGTCGGTCACGTCATCGGAGTCCTGCGACCAGGCCAACGCCGTCGGCACCTCCGCGGCGGCCACGGTGGATGACGGTGCCGCATTCGGTGCGGTCGGCGTCAGCGTGGTCGCCGTCTCGTCGGACGGCGAGCTGGCCGCAAGCAGCGCCGCGCCCGCGGCGGCCGTCAGCTGAGGATGCGGCGTGGTCACGACCTCGGTGCGTAAGTGCTGCGAGAGCCGTTGGGTGAGAAGGGGAATGCGCGCGCCGCCGCCGATGGTCGCGACCGCGCTGACGTGTGCCGCCGGGACGCCGTTGCGTTCCAGGGTGTCGTCGAGCGCGGCGAGGAAGCCGGCCAGCGGCTCATCGAGGAGGTGTTCGAGTTCGGTCCTGGTCAACCGGATGCTGGTGCGCTGGCCGGGCAGGTCGACGGCGATGCCCGTCGCCGTCTCCGCCGAAAGCCGGTGCTTGGCCAGCAGGCACGCCTCGCGCAACCGGGTCAGCGACCCCACCATGGCCGTGCCGGACGGGTCGGCCTGCCCGGCATCGCCGAGCTCGGCCACCGCCTTGCGCAGGATCGCCTGATCGATGAGATCGCCGGAGAAGTCGCCGAGCCGGACCGTGTCGCCGATGCGGGCGTCTCTTGCGTCCGCATCGACCAGCGTGATGCTGGTTCCGCTGCCGCCGAAGTCACAGACGACGACCACACCGCGCGACGGCAGGCCGGGATTCGCCCGCAGCGCGCGCAGCGCCGCCGTGGCGTCGGGGACCAGTCGCGTCCGTTGCGGCAGGCTCGCACGCAGGGCGTCGACGGTGGACGAATGCCAGTGCGCGGGCACCGTCACTGCCACGTCGGACACGTGGGCGGAGTCGGGCAGCGCGCTGGTCACCGCTTCCAGAGCCTCGGTCAGCAACGCTTCGGGGCGGTGGGTGGAGCCGTCGGAGGCGACCAGGGGGACCGGATCGCCGATGCGGTCGACGAAACCGCTGAGCCAGCCGCCCTGCGCAAGACGCAGTACGGCGGGGTGCACGACGGCCTGCGATCCCGAGGTCGCCACGAGGTTGGTGGCGCCGATGGAGATGCCCAGCGTGTGCGCCGCGGCGTGTCGGTTCGTGAGCATGAATCGACGCTAAGGCGATTCGGCGCCCGGCGGATCGGTGCCCGACCCGTCGCGACGGTGACCCCCGTAGGGGATTGCGATTAGGGGATGGGGGCGCGTAGGGGGATCGGACCGGCGGCTCAGGCAGGCGAGCCCAGGATCGCCCGCAGCATCGACAGCAGCTCCGACCGCGATTCGGCGCCAAGTCGGCGGCGAATCCTCGCCACGTGGTGCTCGACGGTCTTCGCCGAGATGAAGAGTTGACTACCGATGTCCCGGTACGGCAGGCCCTGCAGCAGCAGTTCGGCGACCTCGCGCTCCCGATCGGACAACCGTGATGACGGCGGCATCGACGAGCCGGGCTGGCGCGCCGAGGCCACCGCCGCAGGCACGTCGACGTCGTCCTGGGCGGCGACGGCGAGCTTGAGGTCGCGGGCCAACTGCAACATCGCCCCCGAGACCCGCCCGTCGGGTGTTTGCAGGGCGGCCTGACCGGCCAGCCGCGTCGCATCCCAGCCCAGCCCGTGCTGCGCCAACGCCCGCGCGGCGACGGTAACCTCGTCGACCTCGACGTGGTTGGCCAGCACCCGCAGCCACGTGCGGCCCGCGGTGGCCAGGGCCTTGGCGAACGCACTGTGACCGGCGGCGGACGTCAACGCCTGGCCGTGTGGCGCCACCGCCTCCGGCGAGTTCGCCAGGATGCCTGCATGCACGCCCGACCAGTGCAGCGGCAACGACCACAGCATCGGATTGCCAAGGGCGCCCAGCAGATTGAACGCTTCGTCGATGGTGTGCTGGAGCCGGTCGACCTGGCGGAGCCGGGCCGCGGACACCCACAGCTCACCGAGCGGCAGCAGCGAGTACAGATCCAACGAGTACTCGGTCAGCACCTCCATCGCGGCGTACCAATGCTTCTGCACCGATCCGCTGTCACCGCCGCGCCGGGCGATGGCGGTCTGCAGGGCGGCGGCCCAGAGCGCATCTCTGCGGTGCAGTTCGGTACCCGCGGCGGCGATCGCCACCGTCACATCGGCCTCGGCCGCAGCCAGTTGGCCCTCCTGCATCCGGACCCAACCGAGCAACAGTCGGTGCCGAGGAGCGACGAAGCCCTCGTCGTCGCCTGCTGCGCGGACCGCGCGGCCGATGACGCTGCGCGCGCGAACGGGGTCGCCGCCGTGCAGCGCCGCCAGTGTCACCAACGCGGCAGGCGTGTCGGGCGCGACGCCCGTGGCCGTCTGATCCGTCGTAATCGATTGTGCCAGACGGGCAATCGCAGCCGGGTACGGTGAGTCGATGGTCTGAATCAAACCCTCGGCCAAGCTACGGGCGGCGCGCGCGGTCGAGGTGGGCGGTCCCGCGCTCTCGACGGCGACCGCCGCGGTGGCCGCCGCGGCGTCACCAACGCCGACCGCGACGATCGCGCCTGCCGCCCCGACGACGGCGTCGGGGTAGGTGCCCAGCCAGCGGAACAACTCGGCGGCCTGTGCCGCACCGCCGTCGTGCGTCGCAACGCTGGCCGCGATCCGCACCGCCGCGGCCCGTTCCGCCGGGTCCTCGGACGCCAGGAGTTCGTCGGCCAGCCGACCGGCCGTGCCGCAGTCCCCCGTCAGCGCGAGCGCGTCGGCAAGCCGTGCGGTGAGGGCGGTCGCGCCGACCTCGGTGGCGGCGCGGTAGAGCCGGGCGGCCCGACCCGGATGGCCCTGGTTGCGCTCGGCGAGGCCGGTGAGCGCGTCCGCGAGTTGCGGATGACGCAACCCGTGGTCGGCCAACTTGAGCGCGAGATCCATTGACAGCGTGGACTTCTCGACCTGGCTGCGGAGGAGTGCGACCTCGATGTCGTAGTGCCGGGTGGCACCGATGATCTGCGAAAGGCATTCGTGCAGCGAACCGAGGAAGGTCTGGCTGTGTGACGGCGCGATGAGGCCGCTGGCGCGCGCGCGGTCCACCAACGTGTGGGCCTGCTCGACGTCGGTACGCAACGCGGCGGCGACGTCGTCGGGCCCGAGTTCGGGGTTGAGCGACGACACCAGGAGCGTCTCGAGGACGGCCTCGTCGACGCGGCGCAACCGCTCGATGAGGGCGACGCGGGCCGCCTGTGCGACGGCCCCCGCCGGCGACTCGCCGTCGGGCGACCCGAGCGCCGCGACGGCGGGACGGACCAGGAAGGGCAGCCCCGCGGTCGTCGTCATGACCACCCGGACGAGCTCCACGGGCGGTGTCGCACCGAGGATCTCGGTGATCGACCGGTTCACCTCGGCCGGCGCCAATGCGCCAAGCGTCACGACGGGACTCTGTCGCGCCAGCGCGGTGGACAGCGCAGCCAGAGCGGGGTGATGCGCAAGCGGTTCGGCCGCGATCACCATCGTGGTCGCGGGATCGCCCACCAGGTCGGCCAATTCGTCGAGATCCGGTCCACCGAGGAGGTGCGCGTCGTCGATCACGACCGCTGCGGTGGCTGGATCGCCGTCGCGCGGGGGCCGTGCGATCACGGTCACGCCCGCGTCCCGCAGTGCAGAGCGGATGTCGCTCAGCACCGCGGTCTTCCCCGTGCCGATCCCCCCGGATACCAGCACCTTGGCTGGTTCTCCTGGCTTCGTCGGGTCCCGCGCCGTCAACGCCGCGACGACGTCATGCACGGTCACGGAATGACGGGCGCCACTTCAGCTGCCACCGTCTGAACCGATGCCGCCGCAGACGGAACGGATGCCGCCGCAGACGGAGCGGACGGTGGCGCCGTCTGCCCGGTGATGATCGCCTGAGACGTGGGTGGCGACGGCGGCGGCGCAACCGAAGTCGTGGTCGTGGTCGTGGTGGTCGTCGGCGTGGTGGTCGTGGTGGTGGTGGTGGTCGTCGTCGTGGTGGTGGTCGTGGTGGTCGTCGTCGTGGTGGGCGAGGTGGTGGTCGTCGAGCTGGTCGGCGACTGCGACGCCGTGGCCGTGGTGGTGGCCGACCCGGTGTTCGGTTCGGTCGACGACGACGCCGGGACCACCGTCGTGGTGATCGAGCCGTCGGACCCGGTCCTGGTGAGCGTGACGTTCTCGGTGACCGGAGTCGACGGTTCCGACGAGCTGGTCAGGGTGACGGCCAACCCACCGATCGCCAGCAGGACCGCCGCCGCCGCGGCACCGAACAGGATGGGCGGCCGTTTGTACCAAGCCAGGGGCTCGGAGTCCGGACGGTCGTCCTCTTCCTCGTGGGCGAAGGCCACCTCGGGGCGGGCGTCGGTGGGACCGACGTACTCGGACTGGTAGTCGGCACCGGCGTAGGGCAGCGGCTCACCGCCCCCGGGCTGGTCCTGCGACCAGGCCAGCGAGTTCGCGGCCGACGTGGCGTCGAGCGGCGGTGCGGCGGCAGTCGGCGGTCCATCCGCCACCCAACCCATCGTCGGCGCAAGGCCCGTCGGTGCGTCGGCGACCGGTCCCATGCCGGTGGGGGCGTCGGCGCCGAAGCCGGTCGCGGCGGCAGCCGCAGCGCCTGCGGCGATGACGAGCTGCGGCTGGGGTGTGGTCACCACCGGTGCCCGCAGCCGCTCCGACAGGCTCTGCGTGACGATCGGCACCGCGGCGCCGCCGCCGACGGTCGCCACCGCGGAGACGCTCGCCAGCGGAATGCGGTAGCGCTGCAGCGCCTCCTCGACGGCGGCGACCAGACCCGCGAGCGGTTGCTCGATGAGCCCTTCCAACTCGGACCGGGTGACCCGGAAGTCCGATGAGTAGCCGGGTAGTTCGGCGGGCACGACCGTCGCGGTGTCGGCCGACAGCCGTTCCTTGGCAGATCTGCACTCGTCGCGAAGACGGGTCAGCGACCCGACCGCCGCCGTGCTCCCCGGATCGGAGTCCCTGGCGTCGGCGATGCCTGCGATGACGTGGTTGAGCAGTGACTGGTCGATCAGATCACCGGAGAAGTCGTTGTAGCGGACCGTGTCGCCGATGATCGCCAGGCCCGCGCGGGCGTCGGCCAGGGTGATGCTCGTCCCGCTGGCGCCGAAGTCGCACAACACCACGACGCCGTCCGGCGGCAGTCCCGGCGCGGTGCGCAGGCCCGCCAACGCCGCCCCCGAGTCGGGGACCAGGGTCGGCGGAACGCCACCGGGCGCCAGGCCGGGCTTGGCCCGCAGCGCGCTGCGCAGCGCACCGACCACGCCGGGCCCCCAGTGCGCGGGCACGGCGATCGTGACGGGCGTGCCGCCGCCGACGGCGCGGGACATGGCGTCGAGCGCTTCGACGAGGACGATTTCCCCGCGGTGCGACGAGCCGTCCGAGGCGACCAGCGGCACGGGGTCACCCACCCGCTCGACGAATCCGGTCAAGACCAGACGCGGCGGGTTCGGTCCGGAGTACTCGCCGACCTCGGGACCGCGGTCGTTGAACAGCGTCAGTACCGACCGTCGCGTGATCGGGGGGTTACCGCCCAGGGCCGCTACTAGATTGGTGGTCCCGACCGACAACCCCAGTGCGTCGCTCATCTACACCCACATCCCATGTTGATTCAAATCCCCCGATGGATCGAAAAAGCAAGTCCTCACCTTAGCTGCCCTGGGTGGGCCGCACCGGCATTCCCCTAACGGCGCAGAACCCCTAATGCGCTGTCCCCTAACGGCGTCGCCGCGGGGGTGGGTTCGGTACCGATCACGCCGACGCGCTGCGCCGATAGCATTCAAGTCGAACCAAAAGAAGATTTAACTATCGCCGATTCGAAAGGGAGGTGTGTCATGGCAAACTCGCTCCTCGACTTCGTCATGTCGGTCGTGCGCGATCCAGACGCGGCCGCTCAGTATGCGGCGAACCCGGCTCAGGCAATCGCCGACGCCAATCTCACCGACGTCACCAGTGCAGACGTCAACCATCTGATCCCCGTCGTCGCGGAGTCGCTGTCCGCGGCCGTGCCGTCGACGGGCTTCGACTCGTTCAACGCCGACGCGGGAAGCAATGTGTGGG
>NZ_JAVRPS010000108.1:0-6394 GCF_032162105.1 Mycobacterium sp.
CATCGTGCAGATTCTCGCTGAAGATGACCTGCAACATCGCGGCAAACAGCCAGGCGTCCGTTCCTGGCCTCGCCGCGACATGCTCGAAAGCGCGGGCCGTCATGGTCTTGATTGGATCCACGATCACTACTCGCCCACCTCGTGTGACAACGCCCTGCATCTCATCTTTGATACGCGGCAAGGTCAACACAGACCCATGCGATATAAGTGGGTTCGCGCCAACGCAGAGGAAAAAATCGGTGCGAGGGATGTCGGGAATGGGAAACAATGCCGGCGAATCGTAGAGGAAGTGCGACGCCGCTTGTCGTCCGAATGTGTCTTGGGGCCCGACGGAGTAGACGTGTGGTGACCCGATGGCGTCTATCATGCCTTTCGCCCAGAACATCGCGCCGAGGCTGAAGGCAACTGGATTGCCCAAGTACATCGCGATGGCGTTCGGACCGTGTTCGTTGCGGATCCGGGTTAAGCGCTCCGCGACGTCCCCCAACGCCTGATTCCAGTCTGTCGGAGCGAACTCTCCGGGGCCTCCGGTCCGCTTTAACGGCGTGGTCACCCGATCGGGATCCTCGATCACTCGGGTCATCGACTTGCCCTTGCTGCAGAGATATCCGCGTGAGACAGGATGGTCGCCGTCTCCACGGATGTCCACGATGCGGTTGCCCTCGACTGTCGCCACGATCCCGCACAGCGACTCGCAGATGCGACAGTACGAGGCCACCTCCCGCCGTTGCGCCGGGACGGGCTTCCCGTTTTGGACGTCTATCGAAAGAACGGCGCGCCTGGCGGCAGATCCGGTGGTCCGTGGGGTGCTCATCGCTCGATCGTCAACGCCGCAGTGGGGCAGTTCCCAACGGCCGCTTCTACCGCACTTTGGTCCGCGGCGGTGGGTTGGCGAAGTACATCTGCTTGGCCGTCATCACCCACCGCAAAGAGTGTCGGAGCCGTCACCTCGCATAGTCCGATTCCTTGACAGCGCGTCCTATCGACAGACACGTTCACGATTAGCTCCTCAGGACCTTCGCGCGATCATGATCCGTCGATTCAAAGCATCGGGGCATCGGGCGAGCTGCTGATCTTCGGCCATCGCCACGCGTTCCTCCGTTGTCATCGACACGTTCACACCGTCAACCTGTTGCTGGCCCTAAGCCACAGCCCGCGCGGCGCGTGCCCCCCGGCGAAGTGCAGTAGCTGCGAGCCTCGACCCGGGACGACGTGACGCCGACCGCGGTCCAGGGCGTCGAGCCCGGCGCGCGCCGTTCCCTCCGCCGAGGCGACCATTGTTGCCGGCAACCGCCGCATCGTCTCCTCCATCGCGGCCACTTCTGCGAACTCGGTGGCAACGGCGCCGGGGCACAGCACGGTCACCGCGACGCCGGTCGGGCGCAGCTCTTCGTGCAGTGCCTCGCCGAATGAGGTGACCGCGGCCTTCGTGGCCGCGTACACGCCTGAGCGCGCGATCGGTTGGTTGCCCGCAAGCGACGAAACGATCAGGATCGCCCCGCGCCGACGTTTGGCCATGCCCGGGGCGAACAGCCCGGTTACGGACACAACTCCCTCGACGTTGGTTCGCATCATTCGCTGCAACTGCTCCGACTCTTGGGCGATGAACTCCCCGCCCATTCCGAGCCCGGCGGACAGCACGAGCACGTCGACAGTCAGCGCTAGCGACGCGACCTCTTGATCCAGCGCCTCCCGACTCTCGGGCCTGGCGACATCGCAAGGTATCGCGTCGACGCGGGTCCCGTGACCCGAGCGGAGCTCCTCGGCGAGCTGCTCCAGTCGCTCCCGCCGCCGCGCCACGAGCACGAGGTCGTGACCGCGCGCCGCTAGCTGCCGCGCGAGCTCCCGTCCAATGCCTGACGACGCACCCGTTACGAGCGCGACCGATCCTCGAGTGGGGTGCGGGATTCGTGCCCTCATTCGACAACGTCCGCTGCGTCGAGCTCGATGACCAGTTGTGCGGCACTCCGTAGGACCTTTGCGCAGGCCTCGGTGCCGATCAGTTGGCTGCGCGAGCTCGTCATCGAGGCGTCCGTTGACAGCGTCCCAGAGTCGTGGTCCGCGGCCGCGAACCACTCGGTTGGGAGCTGCAGCGGTGTATCGATGACTAAGCTCACGGTCTGCTCCCAGGGGTTTTCGCGTGCCTCATCTGTGTAGCAGCCCAGGAGAAAGATAGCAAGCGATTACTATTGTCGGGCGTGCGGTCGCGAACTGTCCGACCGTTACATCGCAGTCGCCAGTGCCTGGCATCACGACCCGGAGCACCCGCTGCGCGCCAGCGACTTCGTCTCGCAACTCTTCCAAGGAGGCGCCGGACCCTCTCGGCTTGTCTCATAACTGCCGCAACGCGGTAGCGGCGTCGGCGATGGCTTCGCGCGCCGTCTCGAAAGTGCCTGGCATGCTGAAGAACCCGTGAATCATCCCGTGATACATGCGAACCTCCGCCTGGCCGCCGCCAGACACCATTCGATGAGCAAACGCGCCAGCCTCATCGCGCAGGGGATCGAACTCAGCACTCACGATCATGGTTCGGGGCAGGTCGGCTACCTGCTCGGCGGAGATGGGTGAGACGAGGGGATTGCCCAGATCCGAAGGAGCGTAGGTTGACCAAGACCACTCCATCGTGGCCTTGGTCAGGAAGTAGCCGTCGCCGAAGCGCTTGTAGGAATCGGTTGAGCACAACGAGTCGAGCGCCGGGCTGACCAGCAATTGAAAGCACGGTGCGGCCTCTCCGTCGATTGCGCACGACAAACTAACGGCAGTCGCCAGGTTTCCTCCCGCGCTTTGCCCTCCGACCGCGACACGGGTCGCATCGCCGCCCCAACGAGTCGCGTTCTCGCGTGCCCAGGCCAGCACACGGCGGCCGTCGTTCAATGCGGCCGGGAAGGGATTCTCGGGCGCGAGACGGTAGTCCACGTTGAGGACGACGACCTGACCTTGCACTGCGAGACAACGACACACGACGTCGTCGACCTCGACACTGCCGAGCGTCCATCCGCCGCCGTGGAACCACACCAGCATGGCGACACCGCTGCTCACTGTGGGGCGATATACGCGAACCATCGGTCCTTGGTGTGGCAGAAATTCGTTGTGCACCGTCACATTGTCAGGTCCCGGTCCGTCTCCGGCCATTTGTGTGAGTCCCTCAATAAGCCGACGTGCGCGATCTAGGGGGAGTTCCTCTACGCCGCGAATTCCCGCTGCGGAGAGGCGGTTAAGAAGGTTGACGGCAGCGGGGTGCAAGGGCATATGTCCATCTCCAAGATGTTTACGGACGTGTACACGGAACGTCGGAGTGCGAGACACCTGTGATGAAGAGGCCAATCTGCGCGGACTTTGGGCCGACGTTGATCCACGCGTGCGACGTGCCGTTCTGAACAAGGGTGTCGCCTGCGGACAACGTCGCTCGGTCGCCGCCATCCAGTTCGATTGTCACCTGGCCGGATAAGACCACCGCGAGATCGACCGTGGGAGTGCGGTGAAATCGAGGATCAGCACGGTCAACGTACTGCGCAGCCCCAGGGAGGAGCCTGGCGAACTCTGCGATGAGTTCCGAGAACGCAACACGGGGCGAGTCGGTTTCCGCGGAGTCAGGGTCAAGCGTGATGACGACGAATCTGGCTCCACCGTTCGGAGGGTAGAAGTCGTGCGTCGTTGGCTCGCTTCCGTCGTCGGGAAGTGTGGGCGCGACTTCCCAGCCCCACAGACGATGAAACACATCACCGGGGCGGACCCAGGACGTGTTGCCCGTAATCACCTCGTCGCTTGCAATGATGGCTTTACCGTTGACGTCGTGACCGGTGACAACCCGACGGATACCCGAATTCATCGTGGTGCCTCGAATGTCCAATCCGCGACACTGAGTTCCCGGGTCATGTTCCAGTAGTCCACTAGGCGCCACGGGCTGTTCGCCACCACCCGACGTCCGCTGTTGCGGTACCAGCTTCCAACCTCGACCTGAGACCAGATCATCGCGTTGAGCGCGGTATCGAGTCGATTCTGATAGTCGGCGAACACATCGCTGCGGCATTCCATTGCGCCGTAGCCGCCTTCGAGCAGCTCGCGAATGCACTGAGCGATGTACTTCGCTTGGCATTCGGCGTGGAAAATGATGCTGCCGCCGTGGCCGAGATTCGTGTTCGGACCATAGAGAAAGAAGAGATTCGGAAAGTCGGGCATAGCGATCCCGAGGTATGCGCGAGCATCGTCGCCGCTCCACACATCGTTCAGCTTCTCGCCGGACTTGCCGGTGATCTCGATGGGCCAGAGGACTTTCGTGGCCGCGAACCCTGTGCCACAGATGATCGCGTCCACCGGATGGTGGGTTCCATCTTCGGTCACGATCGCGTCAGTGGTTACATACGAAATCGAGTTGGTAACCAACGTGACGTCTGGCCGTTTGAGCATCTCGTACCAGGCGTTGTCAACGAGTAGCCGCTTGCTGTACGGCGGGTATGGAGGAAGTGCCTTTGCGACGAGATCCGGTCTGCCCGCCAGTTGCCGCTCGATATACGTGGTCAGACGCACGCGCACGCGTTCATTCACTGCGTTGATCGATTGACCATTCCCAGACCATTCGGGGTCTACCTGCAGCGCCGGCCACAGGCCGTCACACAGCTTCCACAGAAGCGCGAAGCGGTACCAGCCCGCATATGCGGGCACATGTGTCAGCAGCCACTTGGTCTCGTCGGAAACTTTGCGGTGATAAAGCGGGTTCGGCACAGTCCACTGCGGTGATCGTTGAAAGATGGTGGTCGTGTCGGCCAGGCTCGCCACGGCCGGGGCGAACTGCATGGCGCTCGCACCGGTTCCGACGACGGCGACGGACTTTCCGCGCAGTTCGACGTCGTGCCGCCACGTCGCTGAGTGAAACACCGGGCCGTCAAAATCGGCCAACCCCTGTAGTTCCGGCATGAGCGGCCGGTTGAGCTGCCCGACCGCGGTGATCAGAACATTCGACTCGAAGCGCGACGTTGCCCCGTCAGGGGTTGATGCGTCGACGATCCACCGTTGCCGATGGGCGTCGAATCGTGCCGCGACGACTTCGTGGTCGAAACATATGTGCGGTAGCACGCCGTACTCGGCCGCGCAGTTGTTGAAGTAGGCAAAGAGCTCGTCTCTTTCGGAGAAGTGGTTCGACCAGCCGGGATTCGGTGCAAACGAAAACGAATAGAAGTGATTCGGAACGTCCACGCGGCATCCGGGGTAGGAGTTCTCGAACCAGGTCCCGCCGACGCTCGGATTCTTCTCGAGGATGGTGTAGGGCACGCCAAGACGGCTCAGCTGTATCGCAGCGCACAGTCCTGACATTCCTGCCCCGACAATCAGGACATGGAAAGGACTTGGTGTGCTCGGCTGCGGTGTCACCCGCCAATTGACCGCTCGCGCAGCCAGGCCGATCTCTTCGCGAACCATTGGCTCATACTCAGCCGGAACGGGCTCGGCGACGCACGCGCTCATGATGTCGGTGAACATCCCCGGATCCAGGTGCTCATGGCGTCCTAACCAATCCTGGCCATTTTCTCGCCGTTCGATGAGCACCTGCACAGCGACAGCGCGGACTTCGGTGACGTGCTCAGGAGCTAGCCCTCCGGTGGGGTCGTCACGCAGCACGCTCTCGCGATCCAACGTGTAGGGCGCCTCAAGCCAGCGGCGGTCTGCGGTCAGGTGGGCGAGTGTCGCTACAAGCACGGGAACGTTGGCGTCGTCCAGGGCTCGTGCGAGATCACGCCGGACTCCCGTCTCGACCTGGACTTTGGCCCTCACGCCGGTGGCACGATCCTCAACCATGCCCCTCCTGACACGTAGTTGGTTTCGATTACGGAGTAAGTACTTACACCTATCTGAATACTGCACGAAGAGGCTTTGCAAAGCAACACTTGAAGACAGTGAGTACTTACATGTACGGTGTGGCGCATGACACAGTTGGCCACTCGGGTTGGCGATGACGCTCCGCCGCGGGCACACACTCCCGTACTGGTCACGGCGGGCCGGCAGGCATCCCAAGCCGGTGCGATTCCGGTTCGGGCCGCGGGCACCACCGGACGCGGCATAAGCCTCGCCGTCGCGGTGCTGCGGTACGCGGTTACCGACACCGTTACTTTGCGGATGCCGGTCCGGGAGTTCTTGTGGCAGGCCTGGGTATTGCTCAAGGTAACGGCGATGCCGGCGTTGCTAATGGCCATTCCGTTCGGGGCCATGGTCACCGTCGTGACCTCGGGTCTGGTCGCCGAAGTGGGAGCGACGGCGCTTCTCGGCGCGGCGAGTGGAGTGGGCGTCGTCCGGCAGGGTGCCCCGATCACAGCGGGGTTGCTGATGGGTGGTGCCGCGGCCTCGGCCATCGCGTCCGACTTCGGGGCGCGCGCCATGCGCGAAGAACTCGACGCCATGCGGG
>NZ_JAVRPS010000109.1:0-4744 GCF_032162105.1 Mycobacterium sp.
TTCGCGCCGGGCAGCATGACGTCGAGAACGATCGCGTCGAAAGGGTTTTCCCGCGCCATCCAAATGCCGTCGGTGCCGTTGTGCGCGACATCGACGGCGAACCCCTCCGCCTCGAGGCCCTTGCGCAGCCCGGCGGCGAGCCGCTGTTCGTCTTCGACCACCAGTAGACGCATCGTGGAGCAATGATCTCAGCCCGAAACTGACGTGTGGCTGAATTCCCAGGCGACGCTATGCCAGGCTCTTCATGATCTCGGCGACCGGCGCCGCCTTGGCCCTCCGATAACCGGTGCCTGCCCAAACGTTGGTGCCGTGCGGATCGCCCGCCCGCACCGCGGCGGCCCGCAGCGGGCTGGTCAGGTAGTGGATCTCGGGATAGCCGAGCGGGGCGTCGGCATCGTGCTCGTCGATGAAGCGGTTGCGCAGGCCGCGCGCGTACCGGCCGGAGAAGGATCGGGTCACCACGGTCTCGGTGAACTGTGGGTCCTGCAGCGCGGCCCGGTGCACCGGGCTGCTGCCCGCTTCGTCGGCGAGCAGGAACGCGGTTCCCAGGCTTGCGGCCACCGCACCCGAGGCCAGCACGTCGGCGACGTCGACGGCGGTCATCAACCCACCAGCGGCGATCACCGGCACGTCCAGGCGCACTGTGGTCGCGCGGAGCAACTGCGAGAGCGGCTGGGTCGGCGGCGTGGCCGACGGGTCCAGCGTCCCGCGGTGCCCACCCGCCGCCGGACCCTGCGCGGCCACTGCGTCGACTCCGACCGCGACGGCCAGCTCCGCCTCGGCCAGCGTGGTGATCGTGCCGATCGTTGTGATGCCCGCGCCGCGCAGCCGTGCGCACTCTTCGGCGTCGGGCAGCCCGAACGTGAAGGACACCACCTCGGGTTTGAGGTCCATCACCACGTCGAGCTTCGCCGACCAGTGGTCGTCGTCGTAGCGGGGTTCGCCGAGGTGGACGTCGTAGCGCTTCGACTCATTTTCGAGGGTTTGCGCGTATCGGTGGATCGCGTCGGGCAGAGCGGCACTCGAGCGCACCACGAACAAGTTCACGCCAAGCGGGCCCGACGTCAGTGCCCGCGCGGCGGTGATGCGCTCGGCCAGGACGTCGGCGCTGAGGTAACCGGCGGCCAGGAAGCCCAGGCCACCCGTGTTGGACCCGGCCGCCGCCAGCTCCGGCGTCGTGGGTCCGCCCGCCATGGGTGCGACGATCACTGGGACCGCGAGATCCCGCAGATCGAAACCGCTCGGCATCGTTGCCTCCTCACCAGCTCGTTCCGTAACTTCGTATCACGTGGAGCCGAATGGGCTGGCGGCGGCGAAAGAAAACCCGATGTTCTCGCAGAGTGATGCCTATGAACGGTTCATGGGGCGCTGGAGCCACCGACTGGCGCCGCTGCTGGTGAAGTTCGCCGCCGTCAACCCCGGTGACGTCGTGCTCGACGTCGGCTGCGGCACCGGCGCGCTCACGTTTGCAGTCGCGGCGATCCCCTCCGTGCAGGTGACGGGTGTCGATCCGTCTGCCGCATATGTCGAATATGCGGCAGCGCACTCGCACAGCCGACGCGTACGTTTCGAGGTTGGTGACGCCCAAGCCCTGCCCCGCGCGGACTCCGTTTTCGACAAGACCCTCTCGATGCTGGTGCTGAACTTCCTGCCCGATCCAGCCGATGCGGTGCGGGAAATGATCAGGGTCACGCGGTCGGGCGGTGTGGTGGCCGCGACGGTGTGGGATTACGGCGACGGCATGGAGATGCTTCGCGCGTTCTGGGACGAAGCCGTAGCGCTGGCTCCCAATGCCGCGTCGCTCGACGAGGGTCACATGCCGTTGGCCCGCCACGGCGAGTTGACGGCCCTGTTGCGTTCCCAGGAGCTTGCGGACGTGGAAGAACGGCCGTTGAGAATCGACATGACCTTCGCCTCGTTCGACGACTACTGGCAGCCGTTCCTGTCCGGTCAGGGACCAGCTGGTGCCTATGCGGCCTCGTTGTCCGAATCCGATCGTCGGGCACTACACGTCAGGCTGCGCGATCGTTTGGTGAGCGGCGGGCCGGACCGGGGCTTCACCCTTGCCGCCCGAGCGTGGGCGGCCCGCGGCACGGTTACCTGACCGCCTTTCCGAACATCAGGCAGTCCTGCGGTTCAGGACCGAGATTGGGACACACCGCATACCGCGCGAGTCGGCCTTCCAGGGTGAGGCCGCAGCGCCGGAGAACCCCAGCTGACCCCGCGTTGTCGACGTGGCAGTACGCCGAAACCCGGTAGACGGTCGGATCGCGTCGAGCCTCGTCGATCAACAGCTGCGCTACCTCGGACATGATTCCCTGCCGCCACCACCGGCGACCCAGGCAGTACCCCAGCTCCACCGTGTGCGGTGTCAACCAGATCCAGCCGCAGGTGCCGACGAACTCGCCGGTGTCGCGCGTCTCGATCAGCCAGGTCGGGTCGTCGCCGACGTTGAACAGCTTGGTGATGACGCGTCGGGTTTCGTCGACACCCCGGTGCGGGATCCAGGACAGGTAGCGCGTCACTTCGGGATCGGACGCCAGCCCGTTGAACATGGCGTCGGCGTCGGTGACGCGCGGCGCCCGCAGCCGGACCCGCGTGCCGGTCAGCACTCCGGGAAGCACCAGGTGGTTCGCCATGGCTCCATCCTGCAGTGCTGTGCACACGGCGTCGAAGGTGGTTGACTCGAATGAATGGCCATCACGTTCAACCACACCATCGTGGCCGCCAAGGACCGTCGCGAGTCGGCGGACTACTTCACCGAACTCTTCGGGCTTCCGCCCGCCGCGGAGTTCGGACCCTTCCTGGCGGTGACTCTCAATCACGGCGTCAGCCTCGACTTCGCCGAGGCGCCCGACGACAGCGACATCCATCCGCAGCACTACGCGTTCCTGGTCTCCGAACCCGAGTTCGATGCGATCTACGGCCGCATCCGCTCACGCGGGCAGCAGTATTGGGCCGATCCTCGGGGCGCCCGCCCCGGCGAGATCAATGACCACGACGGCGGCCGCGGCGTCTACTTCCAGGACCCCGCCGGCCACTACCTCGAAATCATCACCCGGCCATACGGGTCCGGCGACTGAGCACCCGCGACGACAACACGGTCAGGCCGTCACCGCTCAGTCGCGCCAGCGCGCTGGGCCGGTCGCCCAGCACGGACACCAGGTCGGCCGCGCGGCCAGTGATCCGGGGCCCGTCGGTGCCGTGCGTCCAGTCCGCGTCGATGGCGGTCAGCCGCAGGCCGAGGCTGTTGCGGTACGCCGGGACGAACGGATTCGGCAGCGACACTTGTGCATTCAGCACGGCGGTGAGGGCTTCGTCGGGAACGTCGGGGTCCCGGTCCAGTGCGAGCAGGATGTCGAGTTCGTGGGTGACGTGATCGCCCAGCAGCAGGGTTCGCGGGAAGTACCGACCCATGCCGCGCGGGCGGTCGACCAGGCGCCCGAAGTCGTCGAGCAGGTCGGCCGGGCAACGGGTGGCCGCCAAGGTGCGGGCCAGTTCGGTGTTCGCGTCATCGAATGAACCGCGACGCCGGGCCATCTCGACGGCCACCACGCCAAGCCCGGCCCGGTAGCCGATGACCAGGTGGGCCAACACGTCGTGGTTGGACCACGCGTCGCACAGGCTCGGTGCAGCCCACTCCTCGGGACTCAAGGTCGACGCGACGGCCAGGAACCGAAGGTCGTTGGCGCGCAACAGCTCACGTACGGACATCGAGATGCTCCTTGAGGAAGGCGGTCTGGTCGGCGAGCACCTGGCTCACCAGCGGCGGGTGGTAGATGGCGAAGTGGTCCGACGCGTAGTGCCGGGCCACTCCGTTCGGAGCCCGTCGCGTCACCAGTGCGGCGTAGCGCGAGTCCATCAGGTTCTCCTGGTCGCACACGCAGACCAGCAGTGGCGCGGTGACCCGGCGGGCGTGCCGCAGCGCCGACGTCGTCACCATGGCGACTGCGTCGGCCGCGGCGATCCGGTTGTCGAAGCAACCATCGGGCGGGACGGTGGAATTCCACCCGGCCTGCGCTCCTGGCGCGGTCACCATGGCAACGCTGCCCGGCGGCCCGACGATCGGTACGTAGCGGCGGCCGCGGCGGGTCACTGCGCGCAGGGCGTCCTCGACGATGGCGGGGGTCAGCCGCAGCGGACCCGAGATGCCGAGGCTGCGTGCGGCGCCGGGCCCGTGCACGATCGGGCATTGGATCACGGCGGCCGCGAGGTCGGGCCGGGCGGCGGCCACGCGGACCACGTTCATGCCGCCAAGGCTGGTCCCCCACAATGCGAGCCGAACCGGGTCGACGTCGCACCGCTCGCCAAGGTAGGACAGTGCCGCGGTGACGTCGGCCCGTTGTCGCGGCATCGAGATGCGTTGTCGCGGTTGCCCGTCGGAGGCTCCGGTGTGGCGGTAGTCGAACGCCAGCGTCGCGATGCCCGCCGCGGCGAAGTGCCGTTCGTACTGCGCCAGCATCATGTCGTGCGTCGCGCCGAGACCATGGACCAGCACCACCGCCGGGTGCGGTCCGGATCGAGTGGGCAGCGTCAGCCACGCCGCGCACCGAGTGCCGCCGGAAGGGAAGTCGACGCGATGGGTCGGAATCTTCGTGGATGCTGAGGCGGGCATGACCCTCCTTGATAGGTACGGTGTACGTATTCGCTACACTGCATCACGTACGTTGTACTTGTCAAGGTTCCGCATGGGAGGAAATGTGAGAGCCCGATTCACGGTCGACGAAATCGCCACTGCGGCTTT
>NZ_JAVRPS010000110.1:0-2995 GCF_032162105.1 Mycobacterium sp.
CGATGAAATCGTGGACCGCGACCACAACGCGGCCCGCAACCTCCGCGACTGGCCGGACATGTCAGTTGACGCACAGTTGGTGTGTCGTCCCCGTTCGTCAGCAGTTCCGGCAGCGGTGCCGGAGACGACGGCTCAGACCGTTGACCCGATCAACGGCCTGGGGAGTTCACCTAAGACCACCCGGCGACGGGGGGCCGTGAACGATGAGGACAGAACCCGAACAGCGCAACCCGCTGTGAAGGAACCTCGCAAGAGGAGCGCCCAACGATGATCACCACAAGATCACGCGGGCGCAGCGGTGATTCGCAGCGAAATGCTGATCCAGGAAATCGCGGCGCTCGACGACGTCGACCGGCGCTGCATCGCATTGACCTACACGTCGTTCGAGCGGCTGGTCGTCGATTCGGATGCCGAACTGCTCGATGCAGGCGTGCGGGGCACCCGGCTGTACCGGCTCGAGCTGCCCTTCCGGATCCGGGCCGACCGGGTGCCGGGTTACGGGCACTACGACTACTTCATCCACATGCGCGACGCCAGTCATCCCGAACGTGAGTTCGTCGAATGGGTGGATCCGGCGATCGGCAGACAGCGCAACGCCGAACTCTGTCAGGCACGTGCGTTCGGCATCAGCCTCGAGGAGTGGCTCTCGATCCGGCAGGAGGGCTGATCCGCCGAGCTGCCGTCAGGTCGGCGGCTGCTCCCGTTCGGCCATCAGTCCCTCCTGCACCAGCGTGGCGGCGATGGCACCGTCGGCCCCGACCAGGCTGCCGGTGATCACGCCGCGCCCGCGCGACGCCGCAGGCGAACGCGACTCCAACAGATTCCACTGATCGGCGCGCACCGGCCGGTGAAACCAGATCGACGAGTCCGTCGTGCCGCTGCGGTGGGTGCGTCCCTTCATCGAGTGGCCGTGCACCTGCAGGGCCGGGTCGATCATGTAGACGTCGTTGACGTAGACCGCGACGATGGTGTGCAGCAGCGGATCGGCAGGCAGTGGCACCGTCACCCGCCACCAGAGCCGCCGGACGAACTCAGCGCCCACCCCGGAGTCGTCGATGCGAATGTCGATCTCGTCCAACGGCATCGACGGCGCCGGACCGGCTGGCCCGGTCCGTGGCAGTGACTCGGGATCACCCGGCATCGCCGCTCGCCCGCCGTGCTCGGGTCCGGCCAGCGGCGCGGCGAAGGAGACGGTGGCCGTCGTCATCAGGCGGGCGTCCTGTCGGGCGTCCACCCGGCGCGCCGCCGCGGTGCGCCCGTCGAACACCCGCGCCACCGAGTACTCGACGGGGTCGCCGGCCTCGCCCCCACGCAGGAACTGCAGGTGCATGTTGGTGGGCAGCTTCACCGCCTCGACGGTCCGGCACGCGGCGGCCAGACTCTGCGCCATGAACTGGCCGCCGAACGACCGCTTGCCCTCCGGCCCACTGGCGGGGCCCACCCAAATGTCATCTCCGCCACCGGCGCGGACGTCGAGCAGATCGAGCAACGCGCTCATGCCACGGTGCCCGCCGCGACCAGCCGGCCGATCTCATCAGCGGTCAAACCCAGCCGGTCCCGCAGCACGGCGGCCGTGTGATCGCCGAGCGCCGGCGCGGCGACCGCGCGCGGATAGACGCCGCCGATCGACAGCGGCAGGCCGGGCGCCAGGTAGCGGCCGATGCGCGGCTGATCCAGCTCGGTGAACAGCGGGTTGGACGTGACCTTGTCGTCGGTCACGACGTCGGCGAAGGTGCGATAGCGCTCCCACAGGATCGAGGTCGCCGACAACGCCGCGGCCACCTCGTCGGCGGTGCGGTCGGTGAACCATGCGGTGAACAGCCCGGTGAGCGCGTCGCGGTGCCGGTACCGGTCGCCCTCGTCGGCGAAGTCCGCAGCGAGTGCCTCCCCCAGCGCGGCAACGGCTTTCGCCGTTCCGGTGACCTCGGTCAGATCCCGGAAGTGCCGTCCGGTGAGTGCGACGATCATGAACGACGCCCCGTCGCTGCTGGCGAACTGCTGGCCGTACTGGCCGAAGATCGAGTTCCCGATCCGCTCCCGCGGCGTGCCGTTGATCATCACCTCGGTCAGGAAGCTGAGGTTGCCCGCCGTCGCGAGCGCCACGTTCTCCAGCGGGATGCCGATCCGCCCGCCCTCGCCGGTGGCGTCGCGATGCCGCAGGGCCGCGGTCACCGCCAGTGCCACGTAGAGCCCGCATGCCACGTCCCAGGCGGGCAGGACGTGGTTGACCGGACTGTCGAGTCCGACCGGACCGGTCACCAGTGGGAAGCCGATGCCTGCGTTGACGGTGTAGTCGACCCCGGTGCCGCCGTCCGCGCGGCCGGAAACCTCGACGTGGATCAGATCGGGACGCACGCGCACCAGCGTGTCGTACGAATGCCATTGGCGTCCGGTCACATTGGTGATCAGCACACCGCTGTCGGCGATCAGGCGCTGGATGAGGTCCTGCCCGTCGGGCGAGCGCACGTCGACGGCGACGGAGTGCTTGCCCTTGTTGAGCCCGGCCCAGTAGATGCTCTCGCCGTCGTCGGTCACCGGCCAGCGGTGATAGTCGGCGGCCCCACCGACGGGGTCGACGCGGGTGACCTCGGCGCCGAGCTGCGCCAGCGTCATCCCGGCCAGCGGCACCGCAACGAAGCTGGAGATCTCGATGATCCGCACCCCGGCCAGGGGCCGGGTCGCATCGGGTGTTTCCGTCATCCGCTCAAGCTATCAAGGCAGCTTGCGGGCGAGTTTCGTCGCTGCGGCTTCGATGGTCTCCTCCGACAGCAGCACCTGCAGGGCGGCATCGCCGAGCGGGATGAAGCTGTCCAGGCTGGCGACCCGGTCGATGGCACCCGAGAAGCCATGGGCGACAAGTGCCGCGAGCACGCCCTCGCCGACGCCACCGGTCTCGCGGGTCTCGTCGACGATGAGGACCCTTCCGGTGGCGGTGGCTTCGCGCAGCACGTCCTCCACCGGCAGTGGTGCCAACCATCGCAGGTCGACGACACGG
>NZ_JAVRPS010000111.1:0-3265 GCF_032162105.1 Mycobacterium sp.
CCCGCTGGAATACGCCACGGTCGAGGAGATCCCCGACGGTGAGTACGGCGGTGGCGACGTGATCGTCTGGGATCGCGGCACTTACGCCAACAAGACCGACCATGAGATGACCAAATGCCTCGGGCGCGGCCACCTGTCATTTCATCTCCACGGCAAAGAATTGCACGGCGGCTATGCACTCACCCTGGTCCGCGAGGGTGAGGACGAGACGTGGCTGCTGCTCAAGCGCCAAGATGGCGGCGCCGAGGCCGAGGGCAACCCGGTCCGAAGCCGACCGGAGTAGCGGTCGCCGGCAACCGATGAACGGCGTGCTGTCCGGCGGCGCGCCGCTGCCTAATCCGTAGGCCGCCAGCCTGATGTGTCCGCCCAGGCCCACGCCCTGCGGTAGGCATCGAGAAACCAGGGTTCCTTGGCGGCGACGTATGCCGCGATGTCTTCGTCAGGCGCCGCCGCGTGTTCGGCGTTGCGCTTGACGGTCAGATATTCTTCCCGCACATCGGGATTGGCCACCAGCCAGTCGACGAACAGCAGGGCGAACTGCTGATTGGGCCACCCATCGACGCGGAGGTGGACGTACGCCGGCCGACCGGGATCGGCTGATCCATGAACCCGCTTCTGCCACAGAGCCGTCTCGTCACTGTGGTCGTAGCGTGCGACGGTGCTTCGGGCGTCGGGTTTGCCGACGTCGGCGGTGATGTGTTCGATGCGCGGGTAACCGGCGGACAGCAGAGCCGCGCCGAGTTCGTCTGCCGCCGAGAGTGATTCGACGGTGACCTGAACGTCGATGGCGTCCTTGGCGTCCAGCCCCGGCACCGCGGTCGAGCCGATGTGGTCGACGCGCAACGCCTTTGCCCCGCAGGCGGTCTTCAGGCGGGCGACGATGCGCCGCGCCTGGTCGGGCCAGGTCGGATCGGCTGGCGCCAGTCGCGCCGGTGGACGGACAACCTCGCGTGCGCTGACGTTGCGCGCGAACGGCGTGATGCGCTGATCCCACACCTCACGAGCACGCTCGACAAGCGCCTCGGAAGAACCCGAATTGTCCAGCCAGACATCGGCGACGGCGCGGCGTTGCGCGTCGTCGGCCTGCGCGGCGATGCGGGCGCGGGCGTCGGCCTCGGTCATGCCGCGGTGTTCGACCAGTCGCTTCACCCGCAGTTCGGCATCGGCGTACACCACGACGACCAGTGGGAACAGCGGCGCCATCCCGGACTCGACCAGCAGCGGGATGTCCTCCACCACCACGGAGTCCTCCGGGACGGCGGCGATGATCTCGGAGCGCCTCTTGCCGACCAGGGGATGAACGATGCCATTGAGGGTTTTGCGGCTTTCATCGCTGCTGAATGCCTTGGCCGCCAAGGCCGGTCGGTCCAATGCACCGTCTGCCAGCAGAATGTCGTCGCCGAACGCGTCGACGAGGGCGGCCAATCCTTCGGTGCCGGGCTCGACCACCTCGCGAGAGATCACGTCACCGTCGACAATGACCCCGCCGCGCTGCGAAAACGTCGCGGACACAGTCGACTTGCCGGCCCCGATACCGCCGGTCAGACCGATGCGAAGCATCCGGTGTGAGAGCTAGGCGCTGCCCGCGAGCTTCTCCCGCAGGGCGGCGAGTTGCGCATCACTGGCCAGCGAGCCGCCGCTCGGCTGGTCGTCGCCCGACGAGCCGTTGGCCTGCGGGCGCTCGGCAGCGGCGGCTTCGGCCTCGGCGAACTTCTCCATCTGCGTGGTGTGCATCTTGTGCCGCCGCTCGGCCTCGGCGTAGCGGGCCTCCCACTCGGTGCGCTGACCGTCGAAACCTTCGAGCCATTCGTTGGTTTCGGCGTCGAAGCCTTCGGGGAAGATGTAGTTGCCCTGTTCGTCGTAGCTGTCGGCCATGCCGTACTTGGCCGGGTCGAACTCCTCGGTGTAGTCCTCGTTGGCCTGCTTGAGGCTCAGCGAGATGCGGCGACGCTCCAGGTCGATGTCGATGACCTTGACCATCGCGTCGTCACCGACGGCGACCACCTGGTCCGGCACCTCGACGTGGCGCTCAGCCAACTCGGAGATGTGCACCAGGCCTTCGATGCCCTCTTCGACGCGGACGAACGCACCGAACGGCACCAGCTTGGTGACCTTGCCCGGCACGATCTGGCCGATGGCGTGGGTGCGGGCGAAGTGGCGCCACGGGTCTTCCTGAGTCGCCTTGAGCGACAACGAAACGCGCTCGCGGTCCATGTCGACGTCGAGCACCTCGACAGTGACCTCGTCGCCCACCGTGACCACCTCGGACGGGTGGTCGATGTGCTTCCAAGACAGCTCGGAGACGTGCACCAGGCCGTCGACACCGCCGAGATCGACGAATGCGCCGAAGTTGACGATCGAGGACACCACACCCTTGCGGATGGCGCCCTTCTGCAGCTGGTTGAGGAACTCGCTGCGCACCTCGGACTGGGTCTGCTCCAGCCAGGCGCGCCGCGACAGCACCACGTTGTTGCGGTTCTTGTCCAGCTCGATGATCTTGGCTTCGATCTCTTTGCCGATGTAGGGCTGCAGGTCGCGGACCCGGCGCATCTCCACCAGCGAGGCGGGCAGGAAGCCGCGCAATCCGATGTCGAGGATCAAACCACCCTTGACGACCTCGATGACGGTGCCCTTGACGGCCTCGTCCTTCTCCTTGAGCTCCTCGATGGTCCCCCAGGCGCGCTCGTACTGGGCGCGCTTCTTGGACAGGATCAGCCGGCCCTCTTTGTCCTCCTTGGTGAGGACAAGAGCTTCGACCTCATCACCCACGGAAACGACCTCGTTGGGGTCGACGTCGTGCTTGATGGACAGTTCGCGGGAGGGGATGACCCCTTCGGTTTTGTAGCCGATGTCGAGCAGGACCTCGTCCCGGTCAACCTTGACGATTGTCCCTTCGACGATGTCGCCATCGTTGAAGTACTTGATTGTTTTATCGATGGCGGCGAGAAAGTCCTCGCTCGAGCCAATGTCGTTGACGGCTACTTGCGGCGAGGTGACGGTGGGACTCGGCATATTGTTGGGTTGCTCCGGACAGGTTGGGGTCGTAGGGATAAAGCGGGTTGTGTTCGATTGCCTGGCTCCTCGGCATCGCGCTGCGCGCTCTGCATTGTCGCCGGGCTACCTGTCGAGGCTACTCGACTGTGTACACGCTGGCCAAACTCGCCCCATCTGGGCGGACCGTCAAATCACCGCCGAAAATTCACCGAAATAGTTGCCGCGTGTTCGCTCAAGACGGAATCGGCCGCTAATGCGCGGCGGTATCCCA
>NZ_JAVRPS010000112.1:0-3343 GCF_032162105.1 Mycobacterium sp.
CGAGGAGGTCGTCTCGAAGACGTGCTCACCCACGGGTAACAGGTTCGGGCTCGGGCAGCGACGGCTCTGCGTCCTCGTGTTGTTCGCTGCCGTTGGCACGTTGCTCGGGCATCTCCAGCGACAGCCGCTCGCCCGCCTTGTACTCGATCGCGGCGCCGACGAACCCGGTGAACAGCGGATGTGGTCGGGTCGGACGGCTCTTGAGCTCGGGATGAGCCTGGGTGCCGACGACGAAGGAGTGCATCTCCGGCGGATACTCGACGAACTCGACCAGGTGCCCGTCGGGAGATGTCCCGGAGAACTTCAGCCCGCTCTCGGCGATGCGGTCCCGATACGAGTTGTTGACTTCATAGCGATGCCGATGCCGCTCGGAAACGTCGGTCGACTGATATGCCTGGGCGACAATGGAATCCGGCTCCAGAACGGCCGGATACGCTCCTAGCCGCATGGTGCCGCCGAGGTCGGCTTCGCCGGCGACGATCTCTTTTTGATCGGCCATCGTGGAGATGACCGGGTCAGGGGTGTCCGGATCGAATTCGGCGGAGTTGGCCTCTGTCATACCGACGGAACGCGCGGCCTCGATCACGATGCACTGCATGCCCAGGCATAGCCCCAATATGGGCAGCCCGCGGGCTCGTGCATGCGAGATGGCGCCGATCTTGCCCTCGATGCCCCGGATGCCGAAGCCGCCAGGGATCAGCACGCCGTGGACGTCCTCGAGCACCGACGCCGCACCGCCCGGCGTCTCGCAGTCGTCGGAGCCAACCCAGCGAATCTCCACCTTGGCCCGGTGCTTGAAGCCGGCCGCCCGCAACGCCTCGCTCACCGAGAGATAGGCGTCCGAGAGGTCGACGTACTTGCCCACCAAGGCAATTCGCACGGTCTCCTGCGGATCGTGCACTCGGCGCAGCAGGTCGTCCCATTCGGTCCAGTCGACGTCACGGAACGGGAGGTTGAGCCGGCGGACGACGTAGGCGTCAAGCTCCTCGCGGTGCAACACCTTTGGGATGTCGTAGATCGAGGGCGCGTCGGGTGTGGAGATGATGCCGTCGATGTCGACGTCACACATCAGCGCGATCTTGTTCTTCAGCGGCTCAGGCACGTCGCGGTCGCAGCGCAGGATCAACGCGTCCGGGGTGATACCGATGCTGCGCAGCGCGGCCACCGAGTGCTGGGTGGGCTTGGTCTTGAGCTCTCCCGACGGCGCCAGGTACGGGATCAGCGACACGTGCAGGAAGAAGACATTCTCCCGGCCGATGTCGTGACGAACCTGCCGCGCCGCCTCAAGGAAAGGCTGCGACTCGATATCGCCGACGGTGCCGCCGATCTCGGTGATCACGACATCGGGTCTCCTGCCGTCGGCGTCCGGCTCGGCCATCGCCAGGATGCGGCGCTTGATCTCGTCGGTGATGTGCGGGATGACCTGGACAGTGTCACCGAGGTATTCGCCGCGGCGCTCCTTGGCGATGACTGTCGAATAGACCTGTCCGGTCGTGACATTCGCCGAACCGGACAGATCGCGGTCGAGGAAGCGCTCATAGTGGCCGACGTCGAGGTCGGTTTCGGCGCCGTCCTCAGTGACGAACACCTCGCCGTGCTGGAACGGGTTCATGGTGCCCGGGTCGACGTTGAGGTAGGGATCGAGCTTCTGCATCGTCACCTGCAGCCCGCGAGCGGTCAGCAACTGCCCGAGGCTGCTCGCGGTCAGTCCCTTACCGAGCGACGAAACGACCCCGCCGCTGACGAAGAGATGCTTGGTGGCGGTCTGCGGATGCTTACGCAATGTGGCGACCTCCGTGAAGACGGCGCAGGGCTAGCCTCTGGTGAGGGCTGTTTTCCAGCTTGGGCCTGCCGACCCACGGAAACCCACCCTAACAAAGACTCAGCCACCTCGTCGCTAACACGCCCGGCGGCGCGGCTTTATCGACTGCCCGCACCGCACTGTCGGTGGGCTACGACGCGACGGTGAGCCCGGTATTGCGGTGTCCGATTCCGTACTGGCCGGTCCGACCACCGTTGATCAAGTCGGCGGCACCGAGCACTGCGGTGACGCGACCGGATTCGGCGTCGAGATCGTCGACGGTGCTGATCACCGGGGTCACCGTGGCGTCGGCGCGGGCCACTCCGACCGCGGCAGGACCGTCCGACGAGCCGTCGCGTCCGGCCAATACCACGCCCGACCCGTGCGGTGCGAGCGCAGCCGCGAACCGGGCCACGCTGACGCCCTGGTTACCGGCGTCGTTGGTAAGCGAGCCGCCGGTGATGACCGCGGCCGCGTTCGCCGCGCCGACGTGCTGGTCCCCGTATCCGATGAAGCCGGTGTCACGCAGCGCCGCCAGCACGGTGTCGCGCTGCGCGTCGTCCACTGGCGGAACCGCCGGATCCCGGTTGATCAACAGCGCAATACCCAGCAGGTCGCCGGCTTGGGAGCCTTGGTCGACCAATTTGGTGCTCAACTGGGCGCCCGCGGGGAGAACCGACGCGTTGACCACTGAGCGCAGCTTTTCCGCGGAGTTGGCATCGACGAACTCCTGCGTCAACGACACCGTGCCGGTGACGGCTCCCCCGGCCTGTCCGACGATCTTCGACACCGCGTCGACGTCTTCGTCCTGGGCGTCGGGTGCGCGGAAGATCACCATCGACTTGCCGTTCAGCGCGTCATGAACCATCCGGGCGGCCATCTGGGCGTCGAAAGCGTTCGCAGAAGCGAGCTTTCCGTTCAGAACGCTCTTCTCATCGTTGAGCGAGTTGACCTGGTTGTGCAGATTCCGGGTTTCGTCGCGCAATCCGGACGTCATCGTGTTGGACAGAAGCCCTGAGCCGAGCACGACGCCGACCGCCAGCGCAAGGAACACCGCGGCCAGCGAAATCGCGTGCTGACGTAGAGATATCACGTCGCCTCCGTCCTAGTGGATGAAGCGCTGCATCCAGATCCAGAAGTGATTCCAGTACTGCGCGATCCAGTGCAATACCACGGTGTCGGCGCGAGACACCCACAGCGCGGCGATCACCGAGAGCAGCATCGTCAAGATCAGCAATGCGATCGCGCCACCGGAAATCCGGTTGTGATAAAGCGTGGCAACAGCTTTGGCGTCCACGACCTTCTCCCCCACCCGCAATCTGGTGAGGAACGTCGAGGGGTTGCTGTCCTGACGCGTCCGGTCGAAGAAGGTCTCGATGTTGGCGCGGTGGCCCGCGGTCACCAGCAGCGCGGCGCCGTGATGATCGGCCAACAGCAGCGCCAGGTCAGCCGGTGAACCCGCGGCGGGGAACGTCATCGCCCCGACACCGAGGTCCTGGATGCGTTCCAGACCTGGCGCGTGGCCGTCGGCGTCGGCGGGCA
>NZ_JAVRPS010000113.1:0-21621 GCF_032162105.1 Mycobacterium sp.
CTGCAAGCAGGCTTGCGCCCAATAACGTTTCAGTCAACTTCTGCCTCTTCTGCAGTGTCGTCTGCGGACTGCGGCGTTCCGCCGTTGAGCAGCTGTTCGAACTGCTGCTGGAGTTCGGTGATGACCGAGCGGTCATGATGGCGGTGATGACCGGGCTGATGGTGTAGCTGTCCTCGTCGTCGCGGGTCTTGCGCAGGATCTCCAGGCCGGCCAGCCGGGCGATGGCGGCGTCGATGCGAGCGGCGAAGCCGACGGCGTCGCGGTCTGTCTCGTTGAGCACGCCGGAGAACAGGCCGTGCATCTCCTCGCGGCTGATCAACACGCTCTGCCCGCCGGAGGCGCGCATCATCTGCGCGAGGTGCAGGGCGAGGATCGAGTCGTAAGTGCCGAGCGGCTCTCGGCGTAGAACCTTGATGCCCCTAGCTGATTCGTAGCGGGCCTGTTCAATGAACGCGACGTCGGTGCCATCGACGATGCGCAGCAGCAGGTCGAGTTCGGACAGCCGGATCGACAGCTCCTTGCGGTACTCGAGCACCCAGCTGTAGATGTCGGCGTCGGCCTCAGCGCTGATGTAGCGGCGGGTGAGGAGGTGCTGCAGGGCCCAGCAGGCGCGGTCGGGCAGTTCGGAGACGTCGCCGTCGAACCGCGGCCTGCGCTGAACGGGTGGGCGGGCTTGTTGATCGACTTGGGGCAGGGAGGAGAAGTCGATGTCGGCTTCGGTGGTCACGATGCGGCTCCGGCCAGTGTGGTGATGGGTTCCGTGAAAGTCAGTCGGGGGACGGCGATTTCGCGGTCCTGGCCGTCAAGCGAGCGGAAGCGAACGGTGGCTGATGCTGTGTTTTCGTCGGCGATGCGCGGTTGTGGTTGTTTGAGCGCCCAGGACCACAACACGATGACGTGACCGAGGTAGGCGCTGTCGAGCATGGCGACGGCGTCCGGCAGCGATACGGGCCCGTCGGTGATGGCGTGGTTCAGCATGTCCGACATGGCGGGCGCGTCGACCTGGGTGGTGAGGGCGGCGAAGCTGGTCAGGTCGACCTCGGTGTCGCCGTGCACGGCGGGCTTGGGATTGGACAGGTCGCCGATCTTGAAGCTAAGGGCGCCAACGGAACTGATGGCGTGGCGGGCTAGCGGGACGTCGATGTCGAGGCGGGAGTCGGTGAAGGAGGACTTCAGTAGGGCGCGGGCGGCGCCGATGGCCTCGTTGAGTTGGCGGGCGACGCCGCGGCTCTGCTCCATGGTGCCGAAGGCGGTGAAGCGTTTGACGCGTTGAGCGCAGCGCTGCTGGATGCGCTCGACTTCGTCGATCTGGTGGCCGACGAGTTCGAAGAAACCGGCCATGACCTTGCGTAGCGCGGGGTCGAGTGCGGGCAGGGCTTCGGCGACGGCGGCGACGTCGGCCTCGAACTCGGCGCGCTGGTCGGGGTCGTTGATCATGCGCAGGAAGGCGCGGTGGGAGTCACGGCCCTGGGAGTCCCAGGCGGTCTGGTAGTCGGTGTACATCTGGCGCTGGCGGTCGCGGTACTCGATGTTGCTGTCGATGGGCTCGTCGAGCGCGGAGGTGGCCTGCTCGATCATGGTTCCGTACTGGCCGATGTCGGTGATGAGGCGTTCCATCTGCAGGGCGATAGCGCGGGCCTCGTCGTAGCAGTCGGTGACGTCGGGCTGGGGGCGTTGGCCGGCGTCGAGTTCGTTGAGTTCTTCGTGCAGGGCGGCGATCTCGGCTTCGATGTGCTTGCGGATGCGGGCGGCGTCGTGATCCACCTTGACGGCGACTTGCTTGAGGCGCGCAGCGATGCCGGTAATGGAGCCGCCGGTGGCAATGGTGTCCTGGCGGCGCATTCCGCGAAGGAAGTCGAGAGCGCGGCGGGCGTCCTGGGTGAGGTAGCAGACGTTCTGGTCGTGGCGTTCGTCGACGATCCGGTGCAGCCAGCCCTGGCTGGCCCAGGACTTGATCAGCGCGAGGCCGGACTGGGCGTCGTCGAGATCCTCGAGGTCGCGTTCGAGCCGCACGACGAGCTCGGTCTCCGAGACGGCGCCGTCGCTGAGGTGGCGTTCCATGAGCGTCGCGTAGAGGCTGATGTTGGTGGTCGCGAGCAGGCGGATCGCGCGGGAGCCTTGCAGGTCGCGGTTGAGCTCGAGCAAGTCGACCGCGGACAACCCCGCGTTGTCGTCGTGCACGTGCGTTCCCCTATTCAGTGCGTTGGTCTGGAGGCCTCAACATAGGGCACGGCGACGACAAGTCCGCGGCGCGGAGGGGCCGTGTCGGCGGAGAATCGAGGCGTTCCCAAGGCATTGCGATGCCAGACGGACCGATGGGGTCAGTGTGATTGATGAGGCGCATGATGTGGTCAGCGGCCCCGGCTTCCTTCGGGAATCCCGGCTGAATCGATTCGACTATCCGACCGGCGTCTGGGTGCACTGCCGCGTGGTAGCGGCGAGTGTGGCTATTCCGGTCGTGTCCTGAATTGCGTCAAGGATGTCCTCTGCGGAAACGGCGGGAACGCCGCTGTTACCACCATGAAACAACTCCGCCCAAGACTGGCCCTGGCGAGAACGTGCTCCCGCAAAACGACATTCGCTGAGGAAGGTAGTTCAATGGATTCCCGGTCTGCTCTCACGGTGAGCATCGGCGTTCTCGGTGGTCTCGCCGTGGCGTTCACGGCGGAAGTCGTCACCGTGCCAATTTGGGTTGTATTCCTGGCGTGGGGGTCGTTTGTCTTCGTCGGTGGGGGCTTGTCCGGCTGGGTGCGTTCGGTGAGCTCGAATGTCGTCGGCGTGCTCATCGCCACAGCGAGTTTGTTCGCAGCGCATTTGCTGGGCGGAAGTCTTTTGGCCACGGCGATCGCCGTTGGTGTCGGCAGCGGACTGATGGTGCAGGTGTCCTGGGTTCCGCTGCTGTCCACCACGCCTGCAGTGGTGGTCGGTTTCGCATCTACGGTGTCGACGGTGGCGGGCCGAGGCCATGACGTCACCGTCACCACGATCTCCCACCCCGGACTGGTGGCCGCATGTGCTTGCGTCGTTGGGGCAACCTTCGGCATCGTTGCGGAGTACCTGGCAGGCGCAATGACCAGCAAAACGGCTCAGAACACCACCATCAGCTCAGCGGAAGGCAGCCCGGCGTAATGAAACTGCAGCACTATCTCGGCGGCCTCGAGGGTCTGCCGGAACCACTGAACCTCGAGAAGCGTGTCTTCGTCGAAGAGTGGGAGAAACGCATCTTTGGCATCCACGTCGCGATGATGGGACTGAGTAATCATCTGTCGTCGGCCCTGCCTGCTTACCCGATCGAGAAGGTGCCGACCACCTTCCACGACGAATGGACATGGGCGAGCCTGCGGACCGGCGCGGAGGCGATGAACCCGTTCGACTACTTCAAGTTTCGCTACTACGAGAAATGGCTGGGCGGAATCACCTCGTTCTTCGTCGAACAGGGCTACGTCACCGAAGAGGAACTCGCGGCCAAGGCATCCAGCGCCGTGCCGACGGAGTCGGATGCCGCCAGCGCCGCGATCGACGACCAGATCGAGCAGTACCTACGCAAAGGCGACAGCCCGCGACGCGATGTCGCCCACCCCCGATTCGCTCCGGGTGATCGGGTGCGTGTCACCGACGTGCCCGCGGCAGCGCACACCCGCGTGCCCGGTTATCTCCGGAGTCACGTCGGAACCGTGGAACGGGTCTGCGAGGGTGACTACGCATACTTCACCCATACCGGCGACGGGATCGGCGACCCGATGCCGATCTACATCGTCGAGTTCTCGCCAACCGAACTGTGGGGCGCGCGCGCCGAAGACACTCCCAACTCCATCTACGCCGAACTGTTCGAGGCGTACCTGCAACCAATCGAGGAGGACCAGTGAGTGATCAGTTCGCCTACCCGTCGGATCGGGAAGCGTCGAGTGCCGCCAAGGTCGCGGCGCTAGAAGCGCTACTCGTCGAGAAGGGCATCATCACCGGCCAGACCGTCGACAAGGTGCTCGCCTACTTCGAGTCCGAGATGACCCCGTTGAACGGCAAGAAGATCGTCGTCAAGGCATGGAAGGACCCGGAATTCGCCGCACGTGTCGTTGCCGACACACCGGCCGCCGTCGCCGAACTGGACCTGCCCGAGGGCATGGCCGGGGCCGAGGGGGAGCACCTGCAGGCGGTCGCCAACGCGCCTGGCGTGCACAACCTGGTCATCTGCACGTTGTGCTCGTGCTTCCCGTGGCCGGTGTTAGGCCTTCCACCATATTGGTACAAGGACCCGGTATTCCGCGCCAGGGCCGCGCGTGAGCCCCGAAAGGTGCTCGGCGAGATCGGCGTTGAGTTGCCGGATGACACCGAGATCAAGGTGTGGGACAGCAGCGGACACTCACGATGGTTCGTCATCCCCGAACGTCCAGCGGGCACTGAGGACTTCACCGACGAGATGCTGATGGACCTGGTGACCACGGAATCGATGATGGGCGTCGCACTGGCTGGACCCGCATCATGATGCTGCACGAGACCTGCACTACCGATCAGGCCGCGCCACAGTTCGACCATGAATGGCAACGGCGGGCATTCGGCTTGGCGCTCGCGCTGTCGGAGTTCGGCCACTACGACTGGAGCGACTTCCAGCAGAGCCTGATCACGACCATCGGCGACTGGGAGAACACCCCACCATCCGAGCGCGACCAGTGGGAGTACTACGACCACTGGGTCAGCGCCCTGGAGAAGGTCGTCGACGATCACGAGGTCCTCAACGCGCCACCACTGGACGATGGTGGGCACGCCGTTCACCCTGAAGACGACCACGACCACGACCACTAAGGCCGCGGCCCGGCGTCACCAATCCGCCACGTACTCAACCCTTTAGGAGCCCACGATGACGACTGCGTCACTACCCGCATCAGGACCGCGAGTTCAGGTTTCACCGGAAGCGATCTCTCGGGGCCGCCTGGTCGTGATGCTGTCCATCACCGTCTTCCTGGCCCTGCTGGCGTACTACTTCGTCGGCGTCGACGAGGGCATGACGTCGGTGTTCGGCAAGACGATGGTGGTCCACGAATGGGTCCACGATGCGCGCCACCTCCTCGGATTCCCCTGCCACTGAACACCAGGAGCACACTTGTGGAATTTCGCATCGTCCTTCGGGGCGCACTGGCCGGCGTGATCGCCGGCATCATCGGCTTCGTCTTCGCCAGGATCTTCGCCGAGCCGGTGATCAACCAGGCCATCGACTACGAATCCGGCCGCGACGATATCCTCGGCAAGCTCAACGAGGCCGCCGGCGGCATGCCAGGGATGGACGGCCCAGATATCTTCTCCCGCACCATCCAGTCCACGGTCGGCATCGCCACTGGCCTGCTTGCCTTCTCGGCGGCGATGGGTGCCCTGGTGGCGGTGGCTTACGTCGCGCTACACGGGCGGGTTCATGTCCGGCCGCGGAATCTCGTGTGGCTGATTTCCGCGTTCGGCTTCTTCGGGGTGTTCCTGCTGCCGTTCGTGAAGTACCCGACGAATCCACCGGCGATCGGGCACGAATTCACCATCGTCACGCGCGGGCACCTGTACCTGACGATGGTGGCGGGTTCACTGATTCTGCTCGGCCTGGCCGTCTATCTGTTCGGGGTCCTGAAGCGACGCTTCAGCACCCGTGCCGCGGCGGCGCTAACCACGGCTGCGTTCCTGATCGTGTTCGGGCTGCTGGTTGGGCTGCTGCCCTCACCGGGCGACCTGCACGCCAACGTCGAGGCGGCCCACCAATTCGGCTTCGCCCGCGCGGCGACCGAAACCCCACAACCGATCACCAACATCCTGCCCACACCACTGATCATCGACGGCCAGACCGTCGCCCCGGGTCAGATCGTCTACCCAGGCTTCGACCCCGACGTGCTGTGGAAGTTCCGCTGGTACTCGATCCTGAACCAGCTGCTCGTTTGGGGCTCCATCGCGCTCGTCTTCGGGTGGATGCTCGAGCGCTTCGTCGGCGTGCCGTCGGCACCCTCAGCGTACGAGACCCCTGTGCCGGTGACGGCGTCCGGATAAGCAGCTGCGACGCTCGGCGCATGTGTGGGGGCGAATGACGGTGTGCCCGCTGCGTAGTCGAGGCGTCGTGAGCGGATTTCGGTGTGGTTCACACCCAACGTGATGCGCCGGCCGCCGACGGTGACGGACAAGTATGGCGAAGATCCGGACATCGGCGCGCATCGCATGCGTGCCGTGCGCCACGCTAGCGAAATGAACCACACGGCCACCGCCAGACCACGCCGCATCGCGATGCTCGTGTTCGACGGTGTCCGGGCACTCGACGTCACCGGGCCACTGGAAGTGTTCGACGTAGCAAGGGCATTGCGTTGCAATTACTCCGTCGAAATCTACTCAACCGCGAATACCAACTCCGTGCGGTGCAGTTCGGGGTTAACCCTCAGCGCAACTCCCGTGTCAGCACTCGCGTCGGAGGAGATCGACACCCTCCTCGTCCCTGGCGGTGAGTGCCTGGTTGCCGACGATGTTCCTCATCACCTGAAGCGGGAGGTCCGCTCCCGTGCGGGGAGTGCTCGCCGGGTCGCCGCCATCTGCGCCGGGTCGTTCGCCTTGGCTGCAGCGGGTTTACTCGATGGCCGGCGCGCCACCACCCATTGGCGCTATCTCGAGGCGTTCGCCGCGCGCCATCCATCGACGCTCGTCGACCGCGAGTCGGTCTATACCCGCGACGGCGCCGTCTGGACATCCGCCGGGGTCGCGGCCGGGATCGACCTCGCGTTGGCTCTGGTCAGCGACGACTACGGTGCCGGTGTCGCCCAGGAGATCTCGAAGGACATGGTCATGCTGGGCAGACGGATGGAGGGACATCCGCAGATCTCCGTCGCCGCCAGGACACCCCGTCCCAAACATCCTGAGCTCGAGCGCTTGGTGGCAACCGTCAATGCCGAACCGGCGGGACACTATGAACTCGAACGCGTCGCGGCCCAACTAGGCATCAGCCCGAGGCACCTTGCCAGACTGTTCAAGGCGCAGGTCGGCGTGACACTCCGCCAGTACGTCCACGACGTCCGGTTGGAGAACGCCGTCGGCCTGGTCCTTGCGGGTGAGTCCTTCCACGCGGCGGCGCGGCGTAGCGGCCTCCGCAACGGTGCCCGGGTTCGCGACTGTCTCGCGGCTGTCCGCGTCCCGAGCTAGCCCGAGGTAGTCGAGCTAGCTCGGACCATGATCGATTCCCGTGGTGCGGAAGCGATTTCGATACGTGCCGGGTGAGACACCAAGATTGCGGCGAAAGGTACGTCGCATCGTGTCCGGGGTTCCGAACCCGGCTCTTCGCGCAACGACTTCCTGGCTCTGGTCTCCCGTGGCGAGGAGGACTTTCGCGGCCTCCAGACGTGCTTGTTCGACGAACCGGGCCGGTGTCATCCCGACCTGATCCCGAAACATACGTACCAGGTGCCGCTCGCTCACCGCCGCGCGAGCTGCCATGACCACGATGGAGTGGTCGGCGCCAGGATTGGATATGACGGAGTCCACGATCTCGCGGAGACCGCTCGTCGCCGGGAGTGCTGATTCAGCCCAGACGCTGAACTGAGCCTGCCCGCCAGGGCGCTGGAGGAAGACGACCATCCAGCGCGCCACGCGACGTGCCACGCTCGAGCCGTACTCACTCTCCACCAGCGCAAGCGCCAGATCGACGCCGGCACTGATTCCAGCGCCGGTGATGAACCGACCGTCCCTCACGAAGAGTGAGTCCGGGTCGACCATCACCTTGGGATAACTGCGAGCCAGTGCCTGGCAATGAGCCCAGTGCGTGGTCGCATGCCGACCGTCCAATAGTCCGAGGCGCGCCAGGATGAACGCTCCCGTGCATACGGAAGCCACTTTGCGAGCTCGCGGTGCGAGTTCGCGCACCATCTCCAGCGCCTCCGCTACGGCATCGGGTGTCTGCTCCTCTGGTATGTCGTGTTCGCCTGGGGTGAAGGTGAAGTCGGCCGGAACACCACCTGGTACCAGCAAAGTGTCAATTGAGACGGGCACCTCGGCGACGGACATGTCCACGTTGAGTTTCGTGAATGCCGTCGTAGCAACCGCTTCACCGGTCGGCGAGGCCAACAGCACCCTGTACCGCGCACCGAAGTCGTTCGCGCGGGCGAAAACCTCAAGCGGCGCTGCCACGTCCTGCAACGTCACTTTGTTGTACAGCGCGAAGACAACCGTTCTGGGTGCGTTTGCTCCCTGCGTTCCTTCTGGCTGGTTCGTCGCCACTGCCGTCAGCGGATTCAGTGCACTCTGGTGATGTCGGGAATCGTCGGCCATTTGTCCGTCATTGCCCCTCCGCTTGCTCGGCTCGGCGTACGAGACTCAAGCTCGCAGATCAACGTTGACCTGGGAAGAGACCGACTAATGTTGGGTCCTTTCGGGTTGCAGTAATTGTGGCAATTCATTCCGGACCGATGAAGTCCGCGCTAATGAGTGGCCCGTACAAGTTAGCGGGTTTCTGTTGCCCGAACGTTACGAACGCGCGCAACGCCCGATAGCTCGATGATAACGACGCGGCACTCCATGCCCTTCGGCGGCGTCGACCGAATGAACCACTGATCCCGAGGCCGCGCATTCGTGGTGTCGCTGCCGCTCGTCGCGATGACGTACGGATCGGTGATCATGACGTAGTCGAGGTCAAAGCCGACGATGGCGTCGGGATGCCCGTCGCGCATCCGCCCGAACGTGCTCAGCTGGACCTCGCGCTGGCGCAGAGTTCCGTAAGAAAACAGCAATTCGGTCACGCCGACAAGCCAATCGTCACCGCGGGCTCGTCGCCGATCTCGCCCCACCGAGCCGAAGGTTCACGGTCGCGGCGTCCGTCACCGTGACACCGATGAGGGCCAGGTCCTGTAGCCGCTCGTCGGTCACTTGGGACGTCGCGTCTTGCACCAGAACGGCTCGATAGTCGCGCTCTGAGGCGTCGAACAGCGTCGCTCGCGGGCAGTTCGGTAGGTTGCAACCCGCTACGACCACCGTGGTGACGTCACGATCACGCAGGTGTTGATCGAGTCCAGTGCGGTAGAACGCACTCCACCGGGGCTTGAACATTATGTGCTCTTGCGGGTTGACGTACTGAAAATGCGAGGCCCGCAGCAATTCTGGTTCCAACCGTACCCGCCGAGGAAGAAGCTCCGCCGGAATCTGCGAAACATCGGTCCCTGGCGCTGCCATGTGTTCGCCGGCGAGGATCTGCGCCCGACGGGGGAGGTCGACGTCATCGTCACCGGGCTCGTAGAAACGGACGACGCGCACGATCGGCCGACCCGCAGCCACTCACCGATGATCGCAGAGGCTGCGAGCCCACATCACCACTGGTAGGGCAGAAACTTGCCGTTGAAGGTCACGACGACTCGATCGCCTTGTGGGTCTTCTTGTTTCGCGAAGTCGACCGAGAAGTTGATCGCGCTCATGATTCCGTCCCCGAATTCCTCGTGGATCAGTTCCTTCAAAGCTTCCCCATACACGTCGAGCGCCTCGTGGAAGCGATAGACGGTGGGGTCGGTCGCCAGGCCATCGTCAGCGATCCGATAGGGCTGGCGCTGAAGCGCAGAGACGACGTCGACGTCGAGGCTGAGTCTCTCGCCAACTGCTTCAGCGGATTCTCTCGGCACCGGATGTTTTCCCAGGAGTGCCGCGACCGTCCATACGAGGGGCTTGTCGATGTAGTCGGCCAGTTCCCGCCAGGTCAGCCCCTTCGTCAGGCGTGCTTCGTTGAGGATCTGTCCGGCTTCTACTTTGTCGATCGGTGTGCGGGACATACGTCTCCTTGGGGTATTGGGCGGAACACTGAAACGCGTACCCCGCCGGTCCGCGGGCCGGCCGGGTACGCGCCAACCGCTAGGTCTTTGCGGTGTAAGAGCGTGCGCCAGTGCCGGCCAGTGCACCTCCGTCGACGATGAGGTACTCATCGCGGATCGGAGTTCCCCCGAAGTAGCTCTCCAGAATCTCCCGGGTCCCGGCGGCGTAGCGGGCTTGGGCCGACAGCGACGACCCCGAGATGTGGGGAGTCATGCCCTGATGCGGCATGGTCCGCCACGGGTGATCCGCTGGCGCGGGCTGTGGATACCAGACGTCACCCGCGTATCCCGCGAGCTGACCGCTCTCGAGCGCACGGACCACGGCGTCACGGTCGACGATGAGACCCCTGGCGGTGTTGATGAGATAGGCACCGCGCTTCATCGTCGAGATCAACTGGTCGTCGAACAGTCCCCGCGTCTCGGGGTGCAGCGGTGCGTTGATCGTCACCACGTCGAGGTGCGGGACCATCTCCTGCACCGACTCGTGGTGAGTCAGGTTCAGTTCGGCTTCGACCTCGGCGGGCAGCCGGTACTTGTCGTAGTAGTGCAATCCGACATCGAAGGGCGCGAGCCTACGCAGGACGGCCAAGCCGATCCGCCCGGAAGCCACGGTGCCGACTTGCATGCCTTCGAGGTCATAGGAGCGCTCCACGCAATCGGCGATGTTCCAACCGCCATCGAGCACCCATTGATGGGATGGAATGTAATTGCGGACCTGGGACAGGATCATCATCACGACGTGCTCGGCGACGCTGATGCTGTTGCAGAAGGTTACTTCGGCGACCGTGATTCCCGCGTCGATGGCCGCGTCGAGATCCACGTGGTCCGAACCGATGCCTGCGGTGACGGCGAGCTTCAGCTTGGGCGCCTTGGCGATTCGCTCGGCGGTTAGGTAGGCGGGCCAGAACGGCTGCGAGATGACGATCTCCGCGTCGGCCAGGTGCTGGTCGAAGACCGAGTTCTCGCCTTCCTTGTCCGAGGTGACGATCAGCTCGTGACCGAGGCCCTCCAGGTACTTACGCAGCCCGAGCTCGCCGGAGACGCTGCCGAGCAACTCACCCGGCGTGAAGTCGATCGCCGACGGCGTCGGCAGCGTCTGTCCGTCGGGGTACCGCTCCAATTTCGGCAACCCGTCACGCGCATAGGTCTTGGGGTAACCATCAACCGGATCGTCGTAGAGTACGCACACGATTTTGGCCATGAGTGTCCATTCCTTAACTCGTTGTGGTGATTTCGGGGTCAGCCGGAAAACAGCGCGGGGATCTTCGCGACCAGCTGAACGAGTCCGTAGCAGAACGGCACACCCACCCAGATCCAGCCGATCGTGCCGAGTACCAGGTTTCGCGATGAGGATCCCGACGCGGGAGCTTCTGCTGCTGAACGTGTCTGGTTCACGATGCCCTCCTGGACGCCATGGAGTCGGCGGCAACTGCAGCCGTCGAGCGGGCCCGCTCATCGTTCGGCGGTCTCGGAGTCCTGATCATCTCGTTGCAGACGACCGCCACCAGCAGCAGCACGATCATGATGGTGAAGGACAGTTGGTAACGGTCAGGTCCCACGACTCCGGCGGCGATCTGGTGGTCGGCGATCGCATTCACGATGAGTGGTCCGAGCACGCCTGCGGTGGACCAGGCCGTGAGCAAGCGGCCGTGAATCGCACCGACCTCCTTGTAGCCGAACAGGTCTCGCAGGTAGGCCGGAACGGTGGCGAATCCAGCACCGTAGAACGACAGAATGAGGATGCACGCGACGAGGAACAACGGCTTGCTGGTATCGGCGACGAGGATCAACGCCAGATACAGCAACGCGCCCACTCCGAGGTAGAGGCGATACATGTTCTTGCGCCCGAAGACGTCCGACAGCGAGGACCACAGGATGCGGCCGAGGGAGTTCGCGAGCGACAGAACTGCGACGAAGCCCGCCGCCGCGGCCGTCAGTGCTGCAGGAGAGGTCGCGTCGGGAAAGTAGTCGGCGTAGATCGGTGCGGCGCGTTCAAGGACACCGATGCCGGCAGTGACGTTGAAGCACAACACAACCCACAGGAACCAGAACTGCGGAGTTCGGAGCGCCTGAGCGGCGGTCCGGTCCGGACCCGCGGGCCGGTACCGCGGTGCGACAGAGTCCGCTGCGAGGCTGGAGGGTCGCCAGCCTGGGGGCGGAAGCCTGATCAGCAGGACGCCCAACGTCATGAAGACGGCGTAGACGACGCCCATGGTCAGAAAGGTCTGCGCGAGCCCGGCCCGGTCGGTGCCGAACCACAACATCAGCTGCGACGACCACGGCGAGGCGATCAGCGCGCCGCCGCCGAACCCCATGATGGCGAACCCGGTAGCCATCCCCGGCCGATCGGGAAACCACTTCAGCAGAGTCGACACCGGAGAGATGTATCCGATGCCAAGACCGATACCGCCAACGATTCCATATCCGACGATGATCAGCCACATCTGGCCGGCGGCCGCAGCCACTGCGGAGATCACCAATCCGCTGCAGAAGCAGGTTGCCGACACCGCCATCGCCCAGCGAGGACCCCGGCGTTCAACCGTGGTACCGAACAGTGCCGCAGCAAGCCCGAGCATCACGATCCCGAAGGTGAAGGGCAGCGCACTGACCACACCGGATACGCCGAGCGTCTTGTGAAGCGGAAGCTTGAAGACACTCCATGAATAGACGCTGCCAATCGCCAGGTGAATCGATAGTGCCGCCGGCGGCACCAGCCACCGACTCCACCCTGGCGAAGCGACGATGCGGTCGGCGCGAAGGAAACCTGGTGCGGCGGCGATGGACAACGTTTCTGTCACTTCCTAACCCATTGAGCAGCACTGCTCGTGGACCCGTACCTGACATAGGCGACGGGAGCGGGGCACCAGCACCTGACTCGCTGCGGGTGGTTGAGGTTCTCGACGGTCGACCGTAATGGACGGTAACGCGACCGATCACGGGCAACAAGGTCTTCCTGATCGGTATCTGACATGCTTCGATAGATGAGATCTATCGACACCGGCGCTCGGGGTGGTTATGCACAGTGAAGTGCTCATTCAGCAACTTGAGTATCTGGCCGCGTTGGCTCGTGAGCGGCACTTCGGCCGCGCCGCCACGGTCTGCAATGTCAGTCAACCGACACTATCGGTGGCAATCCGGCGTCTCGAGCGCGAACTGGGTGTCGTGATCGTCCTGCGCGGTCACCGATTCGAAGGATTCACCGACGAAGGCAGCAGGGTGGTTACCTGGGCGCACCGCATCCTCGCCGAGCGCGACGAACTGCTGGCCGACGTGGAACGCATGCGAGGACGACTCAGCGCGATGGCACGAGTCGGCGCGATTCCGACGTCGGTGCCCGCAAGCCCGCTACTGACCGCTCGATTCCTGCGCAGCAATCCAGCCGCCACCATACGGATCGAGGCCACCTCGTCGCGTGAGATCGCAGTGCGCCTTGCGGATTTCGAGATCGACGCCGGACTGACCTACCTCGACGACGAAACGCCGCCCGGCACCAGACGATTCGAGCTCTATCGGGAGCGTTATGTCCTGCTCGCGCCCGCCGCGCACCCGATCATGGCAGAGGGCGAGGTTCGGTGGTCGGACGCCGCCAAGTTGCCGCTCTGTGCGTTGACACCGGCCATGCGGAACCGCCGGATCATCGACGGCAACATGGCCGCCGACGGCGCACGGTTCCATCCCGTCGTGGAGGCCGACACCGTGGGGGGTCTGTTCGCCCATCTCGCCGGCTTGGAGGTGGCGACGGTGGCGTCGCACACCTGGCTTCACGCCTTCGGCGTGCCGCGTGGGTTGGCCGCTCGCCCCATGGTGCAAAACGGGGAAGGCCCTTCGGTCGGTTTGATAGTCCTCGATCGTGAACCGAACTCCATCGTGGCCGAGGCGCTCGTATCGGCGGCCACTGACGTGGACTTCGCCGGTGTCCTGCAGTCCGCGCTCGACACCTGGCTGGCCGTTTCCAATCCAGCCGGGTAGAAGATCGCGGGCGAGGAGATCGATTCCTACATCGCACCGGGCTCGAAGCGCCCGATGCGACGAAAAGACCGTTCCGGCAGGGAGTGTCATTGGATCCTCGAAGTGCACCTCGTCGACTGAGATCGCCGCTACGGCGGCTTCCACGAGGAACTGCTCGACATCCCCGACCGGAACGTCGGCTCAGCTCCGCAGAAGCCTGAGAACCGTCTCTCGGGTGAGTGGCGCGAGTTCGATGTCGCCCGGCGTCGCCGGGTCGACCCACGCGACCTCGTCGATTTCGGCTGTGACCTTGCCACCCGGCTGCCCAGGTTCGTTCGTAGCATGAGCGACGTGCCGCCCGAGGGCACGTGTCGCCGAGGAAGCGACGGCAACACCGTTCTTCGGCGATCTCGCGGTGTAATGCTTCGACGGCGGTTTCACCGGGCATGACCGGCCGGGAGTCCATGTCCGCCACGGCCGTTGAGTGTAGCTGGCGTCGGGTGAGAGGTCGGCGCCGCCGCCAGATGGCTCTCAATCTGTTGCGCGACAAGTAGACCAATCGCGAGCAGGTTTGTCGTGTCCACACACCGCATTCAGGCGATGGATCCACCGTCGACCGTGGCGCGAACACGTCGGCCGGCGCAGGTTCTGCGCGACGCGAAGAAGCGTAGCTCGTTGTAGCACATCTTGCTACAATCAGGCATGGCCAAGACCATCGCGCAGCGTGAGCTACGCAATGACAACGCCCGGGTGATCGACGCCGTCACCGCGGGCGAAACTTTCGTCGTCACCCGCAACGGCGAACCGGTGGCCGAGCTACGCCCGATTCGAGCCGGTCGTCGCACGTTCATCTCCCGCGATGAAGTCGCGGCGCTGGCGGCAGCGGGCGTGCGAATCGACCATCGTCGGTTCCGCGCCGATCTCGACCGGGTGATCGACCAAGGACTTTGAGGTGACGTCCGGCCTTCTCGACACGTCCGTCGTCATCGACTGGCACGATTCGGTCGTCCTCGCCGCGCTGCCCGACGAGATGGCGATATCCGCGATCACCGTGGCCGAGTTGGCGGCCGGACCACACCTCGCCGACGACGCGATGGAAGCCGCGAAGCGGCAGGCTCGGCTGCAGGAAGTCGAGTCAACGCTGGAGCCCATCCAATTCGATGGAGCCGCCGCACGGAGCTACGGACTGATCGTCGCCGCCGTCGTCCGCCAAGGCAGGACCCCGCAGAGCCGATTCGCAGACCTGCTGATCGCCGCGACGGCCCACGCCAATCAGCTCGATCTCTACACGCGAAACGGCGTTGACTTCAGCGGTCTGGACACACTCGTCCGCGTCATCGCCATCTGACGAGCAGTCCCGTCCAGTGGGCCGGTCGCCCCAACGTGCGTCACAGATCTCGATTCCTACAGGTCGAGGACGAGATCGCCACCCGGGGCGGCGCAGCAGATGAGCACCGTGTCGCTCGGCGGTTGGTCCAATGGCGTCTGGATGTAGGTCGCGGCGCCGGCCACGACTCCGGTCAGGCAGGTGTGGCAGACGCCGCTTCGGCACGAGTACCGGGTCGGAACGTCGCAGGCTTCGGCCAGTTCCAGGAGGCTGCGGTAGTCCGGTGACCAGTTGGCGGTGAGTCCGCTGCGGGAGAACGTGACCTGCGACCCCATCGTGGGCATGCCAGGCGGTCGGTGCGGGCGTGTGGCGGTCGGGGCGTCCACGACGCCGGGGTTGATGGCAGACAGGGCGCCGAAGGACTCGGTGTGGATCCGCCCTGGGTCGATCACGACAGCGGCGAGGGCAGCCCGCATTCCCTCCATGAATGTGTTTGGACCGCATAGGTATACGGCGGCGTCGGTGGGCAGGCCTAACGCCGCTATCGACGCCGCGGTGAGGCGCTCGGTTCGGTGGCCCGGTCCCGGTGTGCTCTCGGCCGTGTAGAAGATGTGTTGCTGCGCATGGGGTAGTGCTTCAATCAACCGGGTGACTTCGGCGGCGAACGCGTGAGACTCCCGGTCGTGTGTCGTGTGCACCCAACAGATCTGGCGTTGGCTATCCGACGCAGCGAGTGCGTGAAGCATGGCGAGCACGGGCGTGGCGCCGACGCCCGCCGACACCAGCACGACGGGGTTGCTGTCGTCGGTGAGGCAGAAGTCTCCGCGTGGTGCGGCGGCATCCAGCGTCGATCCGGCACGGATGTGGGTGTGCAGCCATCGGCTCACCTGACCGTGCTCCTCCCGCTTGACGCTGATGCGGTAGGTACCGGCACTGGGGTCGCCGGACAGTGAGTAGCTGCGCAGCGGTGCCGGGTCGCCGGCGTCTGGGATCTTGACGGTCAGATACTGACCCGGTCTCGGTGCAGGCAGTGCGGTGCCGTAGGTGGCCTCCAAGCCGAGGGACATGATCGTGGAGCTTTCCCGGTGGATCGCGCTGACCCGTAGCCGGCGAAATCCGGCCCACGCCGGCTCCAGCGCCTTAGGCGATGTCGTCGCCGGCTCCGAACCGCCCTGCGCACTGAGCATGTCACGAAAGGACTGCTGCCATCCGGGGCTCAACGCAGGCAGGTCGACGGCCTGCCGGAGCTGCCCGATGTCCCGGTCGGGCAGATAGAGCAGCGCGTCGACGTCGGCGATCGAGAGTTCGTGGCTGCCGCGGCGGGTCAGTTCGATGGGATCGCCCGCCTTGACGCGCCCTTCACGGAGGACTCGCATGTAGAAGCCGGGACGATGGTGGGCGACCAACAGGTTGGGCATGTCCGGCTCACCCAGGCGCATGCCGACGCGAAAGCAGGTGACGCGCGGCTGGGTCACCTCGAACTCGGCCCCGCCGATGCGGTAGCGGTCACCGACGCATACCTCGTCGTCCCCGAGTCCGGCGACGGTGAAGTTCTCTCCGAAGTGGCCCGGCACTAGGTCGTCCCGTCCGAGGTAACGGCGCCAATGGTCATAGGAGTCGGTCTGATAGACCAGCACGGCGCGCTGTTCGCCGCCGTGCCCGGCGAGATCACCCTGGCCGTCGCCGTCGAGGTTGAGCCGGCGCACCAGCACCGCTCCCTCGACGGGCGTCTTCAGCACTCCGGTGAAGACGGTCTTGCCTTGCCATGGCGTGTTTTTCGGTTTACCGACGTTCACCGACACCAGTATCGCCACCTGCGGCCCCCTTCCGACGGCGTCGGGTCAACGCAGCGTGACGACGACCTTGCCCTTGGCCGTGCGCTCTTCGAGCGAGGCGATGGCCTCGGCGGCGCGCTCCAGGGGATAGACGACTGGCTGCGGGGCGGTCACGACTCCCGACGCCAGCAGCGGCTCCAAGTCCGCCCACTGCTCGATCAGATAGCCGGGATGCGTTGCGGCCCAGGCACCCCAGCCGACGCCGACCGCGTCGACGTTGTTGAGCAGCAGCCGGTTGACCTTGACCGTGGGGATCTCGCCGCCGGTGAAACCGACCACCAGCAATCTGCCTCCGGGGGCCAGCGAGCGCAGCGAATCGGTGAACCGGTCACCGCCGACCGGGTCGACGACGACGTCCACCCCGCGCCCGTCGGTGAGCCCCTTGACCGCGTCCTTGAATCCGTCGGCAAGCACCACGTCGGTGGCGCCCGCCGCCCGCGCGACCTCGGCCTTGTCCTCGGTGCTGACGACAGCGATGGTTCGCGACGCGCCGAAGGCCGTGGCCAGCCGGAGCGTCGAGGTGCCGATGCCCCCGGCGGCGCCGTGCACCAACACCGATTCGCCCGGCGCGAGCCTGCCGCGGGTTCGCAAGGCGCAGTGCACGGTGAGGTCGTTGAACAGGATGCCCGCGCCCGCCTCGAACGACACCACGTCGGGTAGCTTGAACACCCGATCCGCGGGTACCGCAACGACTTCGGCCATCGCACCGTTCAGCATCGTCAACGCGGCAACCCGGTCACCCGCTGTCACGTGGGCACCCGCAGGCGCGCTGCGCACCACACCGGCGAGCTCGGCACCCGGCACGTACGGCAGCTCGGGACGGTGCTGGTAGAGGCCACGCGTCTGCAGGGCGTCGGGAAATGCGACACCGGCCGCGTACACGTCGATCAGCACCGCGTCGGTGTCGGTCGGTTCGTCGATCTCGACTACCTCGGCGGCGCCGGGACCGTCGAGCCGGGCTATCTGTATCGCGCGCATTCTGGGCCTTCCCCCGGCCTGTTGCGGCCGACCGGCACCATTTAACATCCCGAGGTGATCGACGCACGCGCCGCCGTCCTGCACGACGTGGGTAGCGACCCGCACCTCACCGACGTCACGATCCGGCCTCCGGTCGACGACGAGGTGCTGGTGCGCATCGAAGCCGTCGGCATCTGCCACACCGACGTCAGCGTCGCTGCCAGGTGGTCCGCCAAGCGGCTGCCGATGGTGTTCGGGCACGAGGGCGTCGGCACGGTCGTCTCCGCCGGGCCACGGGCGATCGCGGGGGAGGGCCAGCAGGTGGTGCTGACCTTCGCGAGCTGCGGCCGGTGCGCCAGTTGCATCGATGGCAGGCCTGCCTACTGCGACCGGTCGACCGATCTGAACATGCGCGGAGATCGCCGTGACGAGGACAGCGCCCTGCGTCTGGACGGCAGACCCGTCACCGGAGGATTCTTCGGCCAGTCCAGCTTCGCCACCCACGCCCTGGCCCGGCCCGCGAACACCGTGGTCCTGACCGAGCCGCTCGCCCCGCAGCTGGCGGCCCCGCTCGCCTGCAGCGTGCAGACCGGGGTCGGTACGGTCTTCAACGCACTGTCGGCGGGGGCGGATGACGCGCTGGTCGTCTTCGGTGCAGGCGCGGTGGGTCTGTCTGCGGTGATGGGCGCGCACATCGCGGGCTGCCGCGCGATCGTCGCGGTCGACCCGGTGCCCGAGCGGCGGGCACTGGCCACCGAGCTGGGCGCCACCGCGACCGTCGACCCCACGACAGTGGACGCGGCGGCGGCGATCGGCGATCTCACCGGGGGAGGACCGACCCTCGCGGTAGACACCACGGCGCTTCCCTCGGTCATCGCGACGGCGCTGACGGTGTTGCGGTCGTGCGGGACGCTGGCGCTCGTCGGGCTCGGCGCGCTGAGCTCGGAGTTGCCCGTCGGCCTGATCTTGGGGAAGGGACTGCGGGTGCGGGGTGTCGTCGAGGGCGACAGCGACCCGCACACCTTCATTCCGCGCTTGGCTGAGCTGTGCCGGAGCGGCGACCTGCCCGTCGACAAGCTCGTCACCACGTTCGATCTGACTGCCTTCGACGAAGCCTGGGCGGCCGCCAAGGCGGGCCAGGTGATCAAGCCCGTGCTTTTGACCGGATAAACTGCTCGTCCCGGCAGCGTTGCCGGTACCGATCGGAGCAACCGTGACCAGTCAATTGAGGCGTTATGCCCCGGCCGAGGCCCTGACGCGCGGGCGCGTCGTCGACGTCCGTTCCTCGGACGGCACCCGGTTGCATACCGAGGTCTTCGGACCCGAAGACGGCTACCCGATCGTGCTGGCCCACGGCATCACCTGCGCGATCCGCGTCTGGGCCAACCAGATCGCCGACCTCTCCACCGACTACCGGGTCATCGCCTTCGACCACCGCGGCCACGGGCGCAGCGGCGTCCCGCCCCTTCGGGGGAACCGCAGCAACTACGGCCTGGATTTCCTGGCGGCCGACCTGGACGCCGTACTGGACGCCACCTTGGCCCACGGCGAGCGCGCCGTCATCGCAGGGCACTCGATGGGTGGCATCGCGATCACGTCGTGGGCGCAGCGCTACCCGCAGCGGGTTTCGCGGTGCGCCGACGCCGTCGCCCTGATCAACACCACGACGGGCCACCTGTTGCGCGACGTGCAGTTCCTGCCCGTGCCGCGCCCTCTGTCCGGTAGTCGGGTGGCGGCCGCGGGGATCCTGCTCAAGCGACTCGGTGCGGCGCCCCTGCTGCCCGGCTCGATCCAGCAGAGCCGGCGATTCGTCGCCGCACTGGCGGTCGGGCGCGACGCCGACCCCGCGATCGCGGACTTCGTGTTCGAACTCTTCGCGACCACCCCGCCGGCCGGACGCGGCGGCTGGGCCCGCGCGCTGGTCGACTCGCTCGGTCCCAAGCACATCGCCTTGGCCAACCTCACCGTGCCAACGCTCGTCATCGGTAGCCGCGGTGATCGCCTTCTGCCCATCGGCGCGTCCCGCCGAATCGCCGAGCACGCACCGAATCTCGCCTCGTTCGTCGAACTGTCCGGCGGCCACTGCTCGAATCTGGAGCGCCCCGACGAGGTCAACCAGCACCTGCGTGCGCTGGTCGAGTCGGTGCGCGTCGAGCGGCGGATCAGCTCCTAGCGGCCAGGTAGGCGTCGACCTCGGCCGCCGCCCGCTGCCCCGACCGCACGGCGCCGTCGAGGAACCCGGTCCACTGGTCGGCCGTCTCGGTGCCCGCCCAGAAGATGCCGTCGACCGGTTTGCGCAGCCACTGCCCGTAGTTCGTCCATGATCCGGGCGGGACGGCGGCGGTGGGGCCGCCTGGCGCGAATCGTTCTGTGCCCCAACAGTGGTCGACGTAGTCGATCGGGCGCAGCGCCGCGTCGCCGAACAGGGCCGCGAAACATCCCAACGCGGCGTCGCGCCTGGCCTCGGCGGGCAGCGGGTCGAACGTGCGGGCATCGGTGAAGCCCAGCAGTATGCCAGGGCCTCCGTCGCTGGGGCTGAGGTCGAACGTGATGAACACCTGCCCGTCGTCGGACAGCGCCTCACCCGAGCGGCCGTCGGCGCGCCAGAATGGGGTGTCGTAGGCGGCGTACGCCTTGCTGAGGTTGCCCTGCGGCCAATGCCCGGCCAACTGCGAATACCCCTCCGGCAGAGCGGGTTCGAACGCGATGCCGCGGCGGTGCGCGGGTGGGATCGCCACGACCACCGCCTTGGCGGACGTCACGCCGGTCGTCGAATGCACGGCGACGCCGTCGGCGGTGCGCTCGATGCGTTCCACCACCGAATCCAGCGCCACACGATCGCCGAGTTCGTCGGCCATCCGCAGCGCGATCTGCTGGGTGCCTGCCGGGAAGCGGTCCTGCTGGGCACCACCCTCGACGTCGAGCATGAGCCCGATACCCCCGGCCGCCTTGACGTAGCGCACGGCGTGCAGCAGCGATACCTCGTTGGGTTCGCAGCCCCACGTCACCCGCGACATGATCGCCATCAGATCCCGCGTCGACGCCCCGGCGTGCACGGAGCGCAGCCACCTCTCGAGGGACTGGTTGTCCACTCGGGGCGCGATCGTCGGCGTCCACGGATCCACCAGTGGAATCAGGCGTTCCAGCCGATCGAACCGCCACTGGATGCGCGACACGTCGAGCAGTTCGAGGATCGACAGCCGGGGGATCGTGCTGCGGTACGAGCGCACCTTGCCGCGCCAGCGGATCAGGTTCTTGCCGCGGTTGTAGGTGGGCACGGTCTCGCAGCCCAGTGCCGCGGCGAGCTTGAGCACCTCCGTCTGGGTGGGCCCGACGAACGTCGCGCCGAGATCCACCGGGACGTCGGCGATCGTCGTCGTGTACGACCGCCCGCCGACCCTGTCGCGGCCCTCCAACACCACTACGTCGTGTCCCAGCCTGGTCAACGTGCGTGCGGTCGACAGTCCGGCGAAGCCCGCTCCCACCACTACGACGTCGGTCATCGCTCCAGTCTGGCGATTGCCGTGCGTTCGCGTGCCCAGATCGTTGACGTAGCAGGTACCCGAGCACCTAGGCTGGCGGTACGCAGCGGGACCACGACGAGGAGGTTCTTCATGGATGCGAACGAGGCCGTCGAAGTATCCGACGTGATCATCATCGGCGCAGGCATCTCCGGCATCGGTGCGGCCTACCGCATCAACGAGAAGAACCCCGAGCTCACCTACACCGTGTTGGAGCGCAGGGAGCGGATCGGCGG
>NZ_JAVRPS010000114.1:0-4999 GCF_032162105.1 Mycobacterium sp.
GCAGCATTCGCACGACCGTCTCCCCCGTCTTGTGATCCAGGTTCGCCGTCGGCTCGTCGGCGAGGACGAGGGTCGGGTTACTGATGAGCGAGCGCGCGATGGCGGTGCGCTGCTGCTCACCTCCGGACATCTTGGTTGGCTGATGGTCCACCCGGTGACTAAGGCCGACCAGGTCGAGAAGTTCCAACGCCCTCTTGCGCAACGACTTTCGGTCGTAGGGCTCGAACATCAATGGCAGCTCGACGTTCTCCACGGCAGACAGGAACGGGATCAGGTTGTAGCTCTGGAAGATGAAGCCGATGGTGTCGTGCCGCAATGCGGCGAACTGGCTCTCGGTGAGCTTCGAGGTGTCCTTACCCGCGACCTTGACCGATCCCTTGGTGGGCCGGTCGAGTCCGCCGATGATATTGAGCAGTGTGGACTTCCCGCTGCCGCTCGGGCCCATCAGGCAGACGAATTCGCCTGGCATCACCTGTAGGTCGGCCGCCACCAGCGCCTTGACGACCTCGTCGCCGAGCTTGTGCAGCTTCCAAACGTCGGAGATCTCGATCACCGGCGTCTTGGCGGCACCGGACTTCTCGTCGACCGCCGTGGCGGCGGCGTCCGTGGTGTCCTTGGTGTCTTGTACGGCCGTCATGGCCTAACCTCCACTCGAGAGCGAACGGATGGGTGGGCGCGACGCTGCGTTCCACGTGGGCACGATGCTGGTGGTCAGCGCCGCCGCGATGCTCACCCCGACGGCGATGCCCGAGCCTGCGAGCACGCCCGCCAGTGACACTCCGGTCGGCGCCAACCCGGTGGCCCCCAGGATGATTGCGGTAACCGCGGCGAGGGCGGCGCCCGCGACGGCGCCGAGTACCGCGGCGATCACCGGCTCGACGAGCAGCGCTGCGATCACCGGCCCACGCGGGATGCCGTTCGCACCGAGCACGCCCAGTTCGCGGGTGCGGTGCGCAACGGTGCGGGTGGTGGCGACGGCCACCTCGACGACACCGACCAGCAACACGGTGACGGCGATGAGCACGACCGCGCGGCCGATCTGGTCGGCGTGGCCGAGCGACGCGGACTGCGCACGGATTCCGTCGGACATGCCGAACACGATCACGACCAGGAATGCGCCCGTGGCCGTCGTGATGACCGGCAGCACCATCTCCTTGATCCGGCGCCGGGCGGCCAGCCAGCCGTAGGACAGACCCTTGCTCAGCATGTTTCTCCCGTCGCTTCGCTCGCCCCGCACATCAGCGATCCCCCAGCAGATCGACGGGTCGTTGCTGCAGCAACCTGTGCACAGGGACCAGCGCGCCGACGATCGCCATCGCGGGTACGAAGGTGGCCACCATTCCGGCGGCCTGCAGCCACGCGACAAGCGTGGCGATGTCCGGAATCACCAGCGCCACAGCGGCTCCGGCGCCGAGCACGCCGACGAGGTAGGCCACCACGAAGGTGATCGCCGACTCGACGAGGAAGAAGTAGAGGACCTCGTCGGCGAGGCCGATGCTGGACATGATGCCGAACTCGCGCTTGCGTTCCTGGACGGCGGCCAGGAAGGAGGAGACCGCGATGATGAACCCGAGACCGAGTCCGATCGTGGAGATGAGCCCCAGCGTGGAGCTGGTCACCTTGCCCGAGAACAGGGCGGAGAACTTTTGCTCGAACGTCAGCGGGCCGTTGCCGCCGACGGTGTCGTAGATCAGCCCGGAGCCGTTCGGGTCGGGGGCCACCGCCGGATCCGACGTGGCAGGCAGACCCACCGCAGTGCCGAACGTCGGGCCGAGGTCGCGCCGCTTCTCTTCACCGGAGGGCGCGAGCACGGTCCACCACCCGTTCTCGCCGACGACGGAAGCCGCCAGGCCCGTCGCCACGGTGACGCTCTGGCCGCTGCCCGTGACGCTGACGGTCAGGCTCTGGCCGCCGACCACCACGCGGTCGCCAGGGGTCAGGCCAAGCCGGTCGGCCAGACCGGATCCCAAAACGGCCTGACCGCTGGGGATTTCGTCGCGTCCGCGCAGCGAGACCGGCATTCCGTTGATCTCCGTGACACCGGACAACGTGCGGGTCGCCTGCCAACCGTCTGACACCACGAGGGTCGGCGCGGCGCCGCCTGCGACGAGGGCCTGCGCATCGGGGTCGAAATGCACACCCGCGGCGGGCACCGCCCACAGCTGGGCGCCGCCGAGCACGTCGGTGACCGAGTCGGCCCCCGTGATGGCGAAACCCGCCGAGATCGTGCGGACGATGGTCACACAGGCGATCGCCAGTGCGATGCCGAGAACGGACAGCACGAACCGTTCGGGACGACGGCGGATGTTCGCCAGCGCGAAGCGGACGAGACACATGAACGTGCTCCCCGATGCCGCGGTGGCGAACGCCGGTGATCGAACGGTTGTGGGCGCAGAGGTCTCCACACGAAGGATGGTGAGATCGCTGTGTTTCGCCAATGGCTACGGCCAGTGTCGGCCAGGTTAACTCGCACCATGGCTGGTTACTTCGATGTGTCGTAGAGTCAACGGATTTCGTCGTCGCGACCCCGCAAGACGCAACATCGTGCCGTGCGCGAGTGCGCTGGCGCACCAAGCCGGTCGCCGGATCGGCACATCCGACACCTCGTCGGAGAAGGGCGACCGGGCACCGATATGGCCCGCACGGTCACCCAAGTCCGAACTGTCGCAGCCGTACTCGTCGTCGTTACCAAAATTGCCGGCTGACGCACCGAACCGTCGGACCGGACGCCGCCCCGGCCATCCACCGCCATGTTCGAATCCGCACCGCGCGGCGCCCGATGGCGAGCGTTCGACGGCTAGAGCTCGGCCGTCTGGATGCCGCGGAACGGGCTGGCCACTTCGAGCTCGTAGGCGAGCTCCAGCAGCGTGGCGTCGTGGCCCAGCTGCGCACTGAACATCATCCCGATCGGAAGCCCGCTCGCGGACTGCCCCAAGGGCAGCGAGATCGCCGGATCGCCGGTGACGTTCTGTAGCGGCGTGAACGCCACCCAGTCCACCAGCCGGTCGATGATCTGGTCGTAGTCGGCGGTGGGATCGAGATGGCCGATGCGGGGCGGCTCCTCGGCCAGCGTCGGCGTCAGCAGGACGTCATAGTCCCGCAGCTGCCCGAGCATGCGCCTGCGCAACGTCGCCAGGCGCGCGATCGCCGCTGGCAGGTGGTGCAGGTTGCGGCCGGCGTGCTTCTCCAGGCCCAGCGTCAGGTTGTCCAGCCGGGTGCGGTCGAAGGACTCGCCGAACCGCTTCTTGCCGCCGCGCACCAACGCCAGTGACAGCAACGCCCAGTACAGCAAGAAGTCGTCGATGAAGGATTGCGGCACCGGCGGTGCGCCGAGATGCTCGACGCGGTGGCCCATCCCTTCGAGCAGCGCGGCGGTCGTCAGCGTCACGTCCCGGACCTCTTGGCTGCATTCACGCTTGACGGACTTGGTGAACACGGCGATGCGCAAGCGATCCCGCCCCGGTCCGGTGACGTCGCCGATCGGCGCGAGTCTGGTGTTGCGCCAAACCTTTTCGGCCTCGCGGTAGAACGCGGCGGTGTCCCGGACCGACCGGGTGACCACCCCGTTGGCCACGATCCGGATCGGCATCTGGCGCACGTTCTTGTCCAGCGGCAGTCGGCCCCGCGATGGCTTGAGTCCGACCAGTCCGTTGCAGGAAGCCGGGATCCGGATCGATCCGCCGCCGTCGTTCGCGTGCGCGATCGGCACCACTCCGGCGGCCACGAACGCGCCGGACCCCGACGACGATGCTCCGGCGGTGCGGTCGGTGTTCCAGGGGTTGCGGACCGGCCCGAGTCGCGGATGTTCGGCTGAGGCGCTGAAGCCGAACTCCGACATCTGCGTCTTGCCCAGCGGGATCAGGCCGGTGGACAGATAGGCGCGGGCGAAGTCACCGTCGGCAGTCTCCGGTCGTGGGTGCCACGCATCGGCACCCTCCCCGGTGGGCATGCCCCCCACGGCGACGTTGTCCTTGACGAAGGTCGGCACGCCGTCGAAGTAGCCGCCGTAGACGTGCGTGGCGTCAGCACGGGTGCGGGCGCGATCGAACGCCTCGTAAGCCAGGCCGTTCAACTGCGGGTCGGCCTTCTCGGTGCGGGCGATGGCCGCCTCGACCGCATCCGTCGGCGACATTGCGCCCGACCTCAAGGCCTCCGCCACCCCCACGGCGTCCAACTCGCCCAGCGCGTCATCGTCGAACGCGGAAACCAACGTCATACCCCGACGCTAGCAATACACGTGTCTAATAGGGCCCGCCGGGTCACCGACCCAAATAGAAGCCCCGCGCCAACCGGGATCACCGGTAAGTGCGCGGGGCTTCCTCGAGAGCGGCGTGGTCAGCCGCTCAAGTCTCGTTGGGCGCTCAGGCCTGGCCGACCTCGAACCGGACGAACCGCGTCACGGTCACGCCGGCCTCGTCGAGCAGAGCCTTGACGGACTTCTTGTTGTCGGACACCGACGGCTGGTCCAGCAGCACGACGTCCTTGTAGAAGCCGGTCAGGCGACCCTCGATGATCTTCGGCAGGGCCTGCTCGGGCTTGCCCTCGTTGCGTGCGGTCTCCTCGGCGATGCGGCGCTCGTTGGCCACGAGGTCGTCGGGCACCTCGTCGCGCGTCAGGTACTTGGCCTTCAGCGCGGCGATCTGCAGGGCCACCGCGTGCGCGGCTTCTTTTCCGTTACCCGTGTACTCGACGAGAACACCCACCGCGGGCGGCAGATCGGCCGCCCGCTTGTGCAGGTACGTCTCGACAGTGCCGTCGAAGTACGCGACGCGACGCAGCTCGAGCTTCTCGCCGATCTTGGCCGACATGTCCGCGACGGCCTGCTCGACTGTGCTGTCGCCCGCCTTGGCGGCCTTCAGCGCGTCGACGTCAGTCGCCTTGGCCGCTGCCGCGGCGGTGACGACCAGGTCGGCGAGCGCCTGGAACTCGGCGTTCTTCGCGACGAAGTCGGTCTCGGAGTTGAGCTCGACCAGCGCGCCGTCCTTGGCCACCACCAGAC
>NZ_JAVRPS010000115.1:0-15176 GCF_032162105.1 Mycobacterium sp.
GAGTTCTACGGCAACCTCTACCACCTCAATGCCGAGGAAGAACCCGAGCAGTTCGACTACCCGCACAAGGACCAATTCCCCCGGCTCTACGAGCTGGCACTCCCCCGCGGCGTCATGAACTGCAAGGCCACCGACGAGGTTTCCACCGAACCCGACGATCCGAAGTTCGGGCCCGTCGGCAAGCAGACCATCGAGGACACCGGGCCGCTGACCGCCAAGCGGATGGAGACCATCGATGACGACATCGCCGACCGCACCGTCGAATACATCAAACGCCAGCACGACGCGGACAACCCGTTCTTCGTCTGGTGCAACTTCACGCACATGCACCTCTACACGCACCTCAAACCAGGGAGCAAGGGACAAGCCGGGATGTGGCAGTCCGAGTACCACGACGCGATGATCGACCACGACAAGAACGTGGGAACGGTGCTCGACGTGCTCGACGAACTCGGCATCGCCGACGACACGATCGTCATCTACTCCACCGACAACGGGCCACACCGCAACAGCTGGCCCGACGCGGGCACGACGCCATTCCGCAGCGAGAAGAACACCAACTGGGAGGGCGCCTACCGGGTGCCGGAGTTGATCCGCTGGCCGGGAAAGATCAAGGCGGGCAGCATTTCCAACGACATCATCCAGCACCACGACTGGCTGCCGACCTTGCTGGCCGCGGCCGGTGACCCCGACGTCAGCGACAAGCTGAAGAAGGGCATGACAATCGGGGCCCCAGGAGAAGAGCGGGAGTACAAGGTGCACATCGACGGCTTCAACCTGATGCCGTACCTAATGGGCGAAGCCGAACACAGCCCGCGGCGCGGATTCTTCTACTTCAACGACGACGCCCAAATGGTCGGGATGCGCTTCGAGAACTGGAAGATCGTGTTCGCCGAGCAACGCTGCCAAGGCACGCTGCGGACCTGGGCCGAACCGTTCACGGAGCTACGGGTGCCCAAACTGTTCAACCTGCGCACCGATCCGTTCGAGTACGCCGACATCACCTCGAACACCTACTACGAGTGGTTCCTGCGACGCGATTTCTTCGTGTTCTACGCGACGGCGATGGCGTCGGCGTTCCTGGACACCTTCAAGGAGTTCCCGCCGCGGCACCCACCGGCTAGCTTCAGCATCGATCAGATCGTCAAGAAGCTCAACGATTTCCTGGCGGCCGACTAGATGCTGGAGTCCTGGCAAGACGGGCCCACCAAGGCGGCGATCGTCGACTTCGTGGGGCTGGCCACCGCCAAACTCGCCCCGGTGGATCGCGTCGCGGTCTTCGACAACGACGGCACGCTGTGGTGCGAGAAGCCGGCCTACATCCAGCTGGATTTCCTGGTGCGCCAACTGGCCGCAGAGGTCGCCGCGGACCCGTCACTGGCCGCGCGCCCCGCGTACGCCGCGGCATCATCAGGTGATCTGGCGTGGTTCGGCGACGCCGTCACCAAGCACTACCAGGGCGATGACTCTGACCTCAAAGAGCTTGGTGCGGCAATTCTTTCGGCAAGTAGTGGGGTCAACGTCGAGGAGCATGCCGCGCGCGTCGCCGACTTCTTCGCCTCCGCACGGCACCCGACGCTGCGTCGTCCCTACACCGCATGCGGTTACGCGCCAATGGTCGAGTTGTTGCGCTATCTGGAGGCCAACGGGTTCACCAATTACATCGTCTCCGGCGGTGGACGCGATTTCATGCGCCCGGTCGCCACCACCATGTACGGCGTCCCGCCGGAGCGCGTGGTGGGCAGCTCGGTGGGTCTCACCTTTGCCGACGGCGACCTCATCACGACGGGAGTTGCCGAGTTCCTCAACGACGGCCCGGTTAAACCCGTCCGCATCTGGGGCAGGGTGGGGCGTCGCCCGATCTTCGCGGCGGGCAACTCCAACGGCGACATCGAAATGTTGGAGTACACGCACGGCATGCGGTTGCTGGTCCGTCACGACGACGCCGCACGCGAATTCGACTACGTCGCAGGCGCGGAGAAGGCGCTGGAGCTCGCCAAGACCCGCGGATGGACGGTCGCCAGCATGCGAGACGACTGGACACACGTCTTTGCCGACTGACAACCTCACTGACATAGCACTCAGGGCAACGGCTACTTTCTCGCCCTCACCGCTATCTCAACGGATTCGGGGTCGAGATTGACCGCCGACTTCGTCTGGATCCCGCCGCAGACCGCAATCCTGGGCTCCGACGCGCACTACGCCGAGGAGGGTCCCACCCGCGAGGTCGGTGTCGACGGCTTCTGGATGCAGACCCACCAGGTGACGAACGCCGAGTTCGCCGAATTCGTCGCAGCCACCGGCTATCTCACCGTCGCCGAACGGCCACCCAACCCCGATGACTACCCCGGTGCGCCACCCGAGAATCTGCAGCCCGGCTCGATGGTGTTCCACCGCACCCCCGGGCCCGTGGACCTGCGCCACCTCAATCAGTGGTGGACGTGGACGCCGGGCGCCTGCTGGAACCATCCGCGGGGGCCGCGCTCGTCGACCACGGGCCGCGAACACCATCCCGTCGTGCACGTCGCCTTCGAGGATGCGTCGGCCTACGCGGACTGGGCAGGCAGACAAATGCCGACGGAAGCGCAGTGGGAGGTCGCCGCGCGCGGTGGCCTGTCAGGGGCGGTCTACACCTGGGGTGACGAGCCGGAACGCCCCGGTCAGCGGCTGGCCAACTACTGGCACGGAGAGTTCCCGTACCTACCCGACACCGGCTACGGCACCACCTCCCCCGTCGCCGGCTTCGAGCCGAACGGCTACGGCCTCTACGACATGGCTGGCAACGTGTGGGAGTGGACCACCGACTGGTGGGCGGACACCAGGGCACTCGAATCCTGCTGCGCGGCAGACAGTTACGATCCCGCCACGCCGCAATTCGCGATCGGGCGCAGGGTGATCAAGGGCGGCTCGTTCCTGTGTGCCGACAGCTACTGCCTGCGCTACCGGCCCGCCGCACGTCGTCCCCAGACGGTCGACACCGGGATGAGCCACATCGGGTTTCGCTGCGTGCGCCTGCCCTGACGGGACCGCCCTGGTGTACTGAGCCCGTCTAGGCAATGATGCCTGGAACACGTTCTAATTCTGAGGAGCCACATGTCGGACGCCGTACTGGTGACGGGCGCCTTCGGGCTGGTCGGGTCGGCGACCGTCAAGCGACTCGCCGCCGACGGCCGCCGCGTGGTCGCCACCGACCTCGACATTCCGGCCAACCGCAAGGCCGCCGACAAGCTGCCATCGGGCGCCGAGGTGCGCTACGCCGACCTCACCGACCCCGCCGTGGTCGACGCGTTGATCGCCGACGTCGCACCGAGCGCCATCATCCACCTGGCCGCGATCATCCCGCCGCTCATCTACACCCGCCGTGAACTGGCCGAGAAGGTCAACGTCGGCGCCACGGCATCGCTGCTCGCGGCCGCCGCGAAGCAGACGAGCCCGCCCCGGTTCGTGCAGGCCTCCAGCATCGCGGTCTACGGATCGCGCAACCCGCACACCCTGCCCGACGTGCTGACCGCCGACACCCCGGTCAATCCCGCCGACGTGTACGGCGCGCACAAGGTGGAGGCCGAGAAGCTGGTCCGCGCGTCGTCGCTGGACTGGGTGATCCTGCGCCTTGGCGGAGTGCTCACGGTGGATGCGGGATCGTCGATGAACCTCGACAACCTCTACTTCGAGGGACTGCTGCCGATCGACGGCCGGCTCCAGACCGTCGACGTGCGCGACGTGGCCAGGGCGTTCGCGGCCGCCACCACGGCCGACGCGGTCGGTGAGACGCTGCTGATCGGTGGGGACGACTCGCACCGGTTGATTCAGGGTGACATCGCCCCTGCCATGGCGGCCGCGATGGGCCTGGTCGGCGGCATGCCCACCGGGCTCAAGGGCAACCCTGGTAGTGCTGACGACTGGTTCAGCACCGACTGGATGGACACCGCGCGGGCGCAGGAAGTGCTTGGCTACCAACATCATTCGTGGCCCGACATGCTGGTCGAAACGGCCGACAAGGCAGGCTTCAAGCGCCATCTGCTGCGGATCGCCGCGCCGCTCACCCACGAGATCTTCAAACGCCGCGCCGCCTACTACGGCCGCACCGAGCCGTACGCGGACCCGTGGGGCGCGATCACGGCCAAGTGGGCCGACCCCCGTCCGGAAGGGAGCACGAAATGAGCACCGCGATCGTCGTCGGCGGGGCATCTGGCATCGGCTGGGCGTCCGCCAGGGCATTGGCCGCCGATGGCCACCGGGTGGTCGTCGCCGACCGCAACCTCGACGGCGCCACGGCCAAGGCCGCCGAACTCGGAGCACCCCACACCGCGGCGTTCGTCGACGTCAGCGACGAGGCCTCCGTCGCCACCGTCTTCGAGCAGACCGGTCCGGTCGACGCCGTGGTGAGCTGCGCCGGCTTCAGCAACCTCGGGCTCATCGTCGACATGCCGGTCGCCGAGTTCCGTGCGGTGATCGACGTCTGCCTCACCGGGGCGTTCATCGTCGCCAAGTACGCCGGCAGGCACCTGACCGACGGCGGCTCGCTGGTGTCCATCTCCTCGCTGAACGGCCGCCAACCCGCCGCAGGCATGAGCGCCTACTGTTCGGCGAAGGCGGGGCTGTCGATGTTGACCCAGGTCGCCGCCCTGGAACTCGCGGCGCGAGGCATCAGGGTCAACGCCGTCGCCCCGGGATTCGTGCACACCCCGCTGACTGACGGCGCGGCGGCGATTCCCGGCGTCGTCGAGGAGTACGTGGAGAACACGCCGCTCGGCCGGGCAGGCACACCGGAGGACATCGCCGAGGCCGTGCTGTTCCTGACCAAGGCGGCCTGGCTCACCGGCGAGGTGCTCGACCTCAACGGCGGCTCCCACATGAAGCGCTACCCCGACCTGATGGGCCACCTCAACAAGCTGATGTCGACGTGACGTTCGCAGGCAAGCAGGCAATCGTCACCGGAGCGGGCTCGGGCATCGGCGCGGCGCTGTGCCGGGCCCTGGCCGCCGCCGGCGCCGACGTGGTGTGCACCGACGTCGACGAAGCCGCGGCCGAACGCACCGCCAAACCGCTCGGCGCTCGATCGGCTCGGCTCGACGTGACCGACGCCGCCGCGGTTCGGGCCGCCGTCGACGAGGTGGTGGCTCGCACCGGCAGGCTCGACCTGATGTTCAACAACGCGGGCATCGTGTGGGGCGGCGACACCGAACTGCTGACGCTGGATCAGTGGAACGCGATCATCGACGTCAACCTCCGCGGTGTCGTACACGGTGTGGTCGCGGCCTACCCCCAGATGATCAAGCAGGGGCACGGTCACATCGTCAACACCGCGAGCATGGGCGGCCTGACCGCCGCGGGCCAGATCACCAGTTACGTCATGACCAAGCACGGCGTCGTCGGGCTGTCGCTGGCCCTGCGGTCCGAGGCCGCCGCCCACGGTGTCGGGGTGCTGGCCATCTGCCCAGCCGCGGTGGAGACGCCGCTGCTCGACAAGGGCGCGGTGGGCGGCTTCTCCGGCCGCGACTACTACCTCGAGGGCCAGGGCATCAAGACCGCCTACGACGCCGACCGGCTGGCCCGCGACACGCTGAAGGCCATCGAACGCAACAAGGCCCTGCTGGTGAAGCCGCGGCGAGCTCACGCCGCCTGGCTGTTCGCGCGGTTGGCGCCGGGATTGATGCAATGGATGGCGATCCGGTTCATCGCCCGCCAACGGGAGACACAAAGCCGGTCATCGGTCGACCTTTCCTGACAAGATCAGCCCCGTGGCCATGAACACCGAGTTCACCGTGTCGCAGAAGCGCGCGCTGGCCGTGGCCACCGTCATCGCCGTCCTGTTCGCCGCGTACTTCCTGCGCAGCTACTTCATCCTGATCGTGGTGGCCGCCGTCGCCTCGTACCTCTTCGCCCCGCTCTACGACCGGCTGCGGAAGCGGTTCGGCCCGGGACTGTCCGCCACCCTGACCCTGCTCGCGGTGCTCGGGGCCGTGATCATCCCTGTCAGCCTGCTGGTCCTGTTTGCGGTCGTCCAGATCAGCAGCATGATTCAAAGCGTCTCCGATTGGGTGGCCAAGACTGACCTCAGCGCGCTCGGTGACAAGGCCCTCGCGGTGGTCAACGAGGCTCTGGCACGGGTGCCATTCATGCACGACATCCAGCTAACGCCCGACCTGCTCCGCGAGCGGATGAGCACCGTCGCCCAGCACGTCGGCGAGTATCTGCTCGGGTTCCTGCAGGGCGCGGCGGGCGGTCTGGTCGGCGGCATCACCGCGGCGGTGCTCTTCCTGTACATCTTCATTTCGCTGCTGACCAACCGCGCTGAGGTGGCGACCCTGGTCCGGCAGCTCAACCCGCTGGGTGAAGAGGTCACCGACCTGTACCTGCAGAAGATGGGCGCGATGGTGAAGGGCACCGTGCGCGGCCAGTTCGTGATCGCCTTGGCGCAGGGCGTCTCCGGGGCCGCATCGATCTACATCGCCGGCTTACACGAGGGCTTCTTCATCTTCGCGATCCTGCTCACCGCGCTGTCGGTGATCCCGTTGGGCGGCGGCATCCTTAGCATTCCCGTTGGCATCGGAATGATCCTGTTCGGCAACGTCTTCGGCGGTGTGTTCGTCATCGCCTTCCACCTGGTGGTCGTGACGAACATCGACAACGTCCTGCGCCCGATCCTGGTCCCCCGCGAGGCACGCCTGGACTCGGCGCTGATGCTGCTGGCCGTCTTCGCCGGGATCGCGATGTTCGGCTTCTGGGGCATCGTCATCGGCCCGGTGCTGATGATCGTCGTCGTGACGACCATCAGCGTCTACCTCGCCGTGTACAAGGGTGTGCCACTCGACCAGTTCGACGACGACGATGCGCCGAAGAAACCCGGCCTGCTGAGCCGACTGCTGGCGCGGGCCAAGCGCTCTGCCGCGCCCAAGGGCTCGGCGGTAGTCAAGCCCGAGGCGGATTCAACCGCGCTCAAGCCTGATTCGCCACCAGCCGCGCTCAAGCCTGATTAAGCGGCCAGCCGCTCGGTGAGGAAGGCCACGACGCGCTTGCGCGCCTCGTAGGCCGGGTGTCCGTCGACCTCGCGGACCTCGAGGGTCAGCACCGAGTGCGCCATCTTGCCGAACCCGTGCGCGTTGCCCTTCTTCGAGTCGATCTCGATGACCTCGAACGCGTCGCCGAGGCGGTCCTTCAGCGTCTTGAAGCGTGCGCCCGGCGACATTTGATCCTCGCTGAACCGCAATCCCATCGCGCACAGCCCCTCGTTGGCGGCCCGCTGTTCGATGATCTTCAACTCGGCTTCGGACAGGCCGGGATCGCGTCGATGCTTCGCCGTCAGCCCGATCGGCAGCGACGGCTGGCTCAGCACCGGGGCGAGCACGCTGTCGTCCACCGCGGCCGCCAACGCGAAGCCGCCGCTCCAACACTCCCCGATCACCCCGACGCCCTTGCCAGGGGTCTTCTCGTTCAGGTCGCGGGCCAGTGCCCTCAGATAGTGGGCGATCGGCCGGTCGGCATTGGTCGCGAACGCCGCGAATTCCTTTGCCACACAACCGCGCAGCATCACCGGCACCGCGCCCGGCCGGATGCCTGGAGCGCCCGGCGTGCCATACAACGACGGGCAGGCAACAGTAAATCCGTTGTCCACCAGATGATTTCCCAGCGCCAGCACGCCGGGATGAATGCCCGGCATCTCGGGGATCAGCACCACACCTGGGCCCTCGCCCTTGCGATAGACGTCGTAGGTGTAACCGGCGGCGGTGAACGGCGCCGCAACCCATCCGGTCAGGTCGGCTTCCGGTGCGGTCATCCAACGCTCCTATTTGACGGGGATTGGCGGCTGCGTCTGCGTCGCCTCGGCCAGCATACGGTACTCATCCGTACCGGCAGCGCCATTCAATGCGATCTGCGCGGGACCGGTCGGGCCGGTCAACCGGGTCGTCCACACCGGCCGCACGTCCTCGCCGCCCTCGTAGACGATCCACCTCACCCCACCGACGTCCTGCGTGCCGGTCGGAGCCAGGCTGGTGTCGAGCGAGGCGACGAGCTTCTCCTCGTCGGCGTCACTCTGGGTCAGGCTGAGGTACATGCCGCTCGGCGCCAGATAGCCCACCCGGGACATCACGGCGCGTGTCGGTTTACCGGCGGAATCGGTGCGCCCGCCGTCGATGCTGCCGCGGGAACCGGAGTTGGCGTGCCAGCCATCGGGCAACTTGGGCAGCCGGATTGGGATCTTGAGCGCCTCGGCGTCGGCGTTCAGCGCCGCGGGTACGTCGTAGACCGGCGCCGCTCCCTCGCCGGGGCCGTTGGGCGCGAACGAGCACATGCCGAGGACGCCCGCGAGCACGATGCAGGCCAGCACCAATGGGGCCATCGACCAGAACATGTCGCGACCGTCCTGCAGCAGCCTGGGCTTCGCCGGCCTGGGGCCCGGAGCCGGCGCGGGGGTGGTCACGACAGCCAGTATCCCAGCTCCCAAAGTCCGACCCTCTAATGGGACAATTTGCGCATGACGCCATCGCGCCGGGAAGCCCCAGACCGCAACCTCGCCCTCGAACTGGTGCGGGTCACCGAGGCAGGAGCGATGGCTGCAGGCCGCTGGGTCGGCCGCGGCGACAAGGAGGGCGGCGACGGTGCTGCCGTCGACGCCATGCGTGAGCTGGTCAACTCGGTGTCGATGCGCGGCGTCGTGGTGATCGGCGAGGGAGAGAAGGACAACGCGCCGATGCTCTACAACGGCGAAGAGGTCGGCAACGGCGACGGGCCGGACTGCGACTTCGCCGTCGATCCCGTCGACGGCACCACCCTGATGAGCAAGGGCATGCCCAACGCCATCTCGGTGCTCGCCGTCGCCGAACGCGGCGCGATGTTCGACCCGTCGGCGGTGTTCTACATGAACAAGATCGCGGTCGGGCCGGATGCCGTCGACGTCATCGACATCACCGCGCCGATCGGCGAGAACATCCGGCGGGTCGCGAAGGTGAAGAACTCCAGCGTCGCCGACCTCACGGTGTGCGTGCTGGACCGGCCGCGCCACGCGCAACTGATCAACGACGTACGCGACGCTGGCGCCCGCATCCGGCTGATCTCCGACGGCGACGTCGCGGGCGCCATCTCGGCGTGCAGGCCGAATTCGGGCACCGACCTGTTGGCCGGCATCGGCGGCACTCCCGAGGGCATCATCACCGCGGCGGCCATCCGATGCATGGGCGGCGCGATCCAGGCCGTGCTGGCCCCCACCGACGCCGCCGAGCGTCAGAAGGCCATCGACGCGGGCCACGACCTCGACAAGGTGCTCTTCACCGAGGACCTGGTGTCCGGTGAGAACGTCTTCTTCTCCGCCACCGGCGTCACCGATGGCGACCTGCTGCAGGGTGTTCGTTATTCCGGCGGCGGATGCACGACACAGTCGATCGTGATGCGCTCGAAGTCCGGCACGGTCCGGATGATCGAGGCCTACCACCGGCTGTCCAAGCTGAACGAGTACTCCGCGGTCGACTTCACGGGTGACAAGACCGCGGCTTATCCCCTGCCTTAAAACCGACACACACGAGGGAGCACATGACCGCCGACAGCGCAGTCGAAACCGAGTACCGCATCGAGCACGACACCATGGGCGAGGTCCGGGTGCCGGTCAACGCGCTGTGGCGCGCGCAGACCCAACGGGCGGTCGAGAACTTCCCGATCTCGGGCCGCGGCCTGGAGCGTACGCAGATCCGGGCGCTCGGCCTGCTGAAGGGCGCGTGCGCGCAGGTGAACAAGGACCTCGGGCTGCTCGCGCCGGAGAAGGCCGACGCGATCATCGCCGCGGCCGGTGAGATCGCCGACGGCCTGCACGACGACCAGTTCCCCATCGACGTGTTCCAGACCGGCTCCGGCACCAGCTCCAACATGAACGCCAACGAGGTGATCGCGAGCATCGCCGGCGCCAACGGCGTAGACGTGCACCCCAACGACGACGTCAACCGGTCGCAGAGCTCGAACGACACCTTCCCCACCGCCACTCACATCGCGGCGACGGAAGCCGCTGTGCGGCACCTGATTCCGGCGCTCGAGGTGCTGCACGAATCGCTCGAGGGCAAGGCCAGGCAGTGGCGCACCGTGGTGAAGAGCGGACGCACGCACCTGATGGACGCGGTGCCAGTGACCCTGGGCCAGGAGTTCGGCGGGTACGCCCGACAGGTGGCAGCGGGCATCGAAAGGGTGAAGGCCACGCTGCCGCGGCTGGGCGAGTTGGCCATCGGCGGCACCGCCGTCGGCACCGGGCTCAACGCACCCGACGGATTCGGCGCGAAGGTCGTCGCCGTGCTCGTCGACCAGACTGGGATCGCCGAATTGCGCACGGCCGTCGACTCTTTCGAGGCCCAGGCCGCACGCGATGGCCTCGTCGAGGCGTCCGGAGCGTTGAAGACGATCGCTGTCTCATTGACCAAGATCGCCAACGACGTCCGCTGGATGGGGTCGGGACCGCTGACCGGGCTCGGCGAGCTCCAGCTACCCGACCTGCAGCCGGGTAGCTCGATAATGCCGGGCAAGGTCAATCCGGTTCTGCCCGAGGCGGTTACGCAGGTGGCCGCCCAGGTCATCGGCAACGACGCCGCGGTCACCGTCGGCGGGCTCTCGGGCGCGTTCGAGCTGAACGTGTACATCCCGATGATGGCGCGCAACGTGCTCGAGTCCTTCACGCTGCTGTCCAATGTGTCGAAGTTGTTCGCGGAGAGGTGCATCGACGGCCTGATCGCCAACGAAGGGCACCTGCGCGACCTCGCCGAGTCGTCGCCGTCGATCGTGACGCCCCTGAACTCGGTGATCGGCTACGACGAGGCCGCCAAGGTCGCCAAGGAAGCACTCAAGGAGCGCAAGACGATTCGCCAGACCGTGATCGACCGCGGCCTGATCGGCGACAAGCTGTCGGAAGAGGAGCTCGACCGGCGCCTCGACGTGCTGGCGATGGCCAAGGTCAAGGACGGCGACAGCTAGTCAGGCGTGTCCGCAAGCTCCCGCGCCTCCGCCAGCCACGTGATCCCCGGCCACGCGCTCAGGCTGTGCACGACGAGGCTCAGCGTGACCGTGACGGCGACCACCTGGATGATCAACGACTCCTGCTCGATCTGACCGCGCTCGACGACGAGCACACCCAGCACCAACGTGCCGATCCCGCGCGGGCCGAACCATCCGATGAACAGCCGGTTCCTGGCGGGCAGATCGGTGCGGATCAGTGCCAGGCCCACCGCAACCAGGCGTACTCCAAACAGCGCCACCACCGCGAAGACCACCACACGCCAGCCTGCGTCGCGCCAACCTGCGATGACGGCGTAACTGCCGAACATCGCGAACACCATCAGTTCCAGCAGTTGTCCAGCCGCCTCGGATACCTGCATGTCTGGCCGGACACCGGCGCGCTTCGCCATGAACGCGAACGCGAGGCCACCGGCGAATGCGGCGACGAAGCCGCTGCCGTGCAGTCCCTCACCCACCTGAAAGCAGACCAGCGCGACGGCGAGAGTGGCCAGCTGCGCCCAGGTGTCGCTCATCCATTCGCGCTTTTGCGACCGAGCGATCACCAGACCGCCGACCGCGCCAAGGGCCAGACCCACGAGCACCGACACCACCTCGGTGCGGACCAGGAACAACGTCCAACGGTTCGCGTCGGGATCGGCCTGCTCGGAAGCAATCGCCAGCGCCGCGAGCATGGCGGCCAGCGCGAACCCGTCGTAGAAGCCGCTCTCGGTGGACAGCGCGTGCCGGATCCGCTCCGGGATCCGCTTGTCCTCCAGCAACGCATCGATGAGTGCCACCTCGGTCGGCGCGACGATCGCCGCCAGGCACACCGCCTCCCACAGCGGCATCACCGGCAGCACGAGCACTGCGGTCAGGGTGCCGAGTGCCAGAGCCAGCGGGATGCCGATCACCAGCAACCGGAAGGTGACCTCCCGTCGCCGAAACACCACCGACAGATCGAGTTGGGCGGCCTGGTTGAACAGGATCACCGTCAGCGCCAACTGGGCGACGACGGTGAAGCTGGCGGCGTCGGTCCCGATGTCGATCACGTCGAAGACGAAGGGCCCCAGCACGATTCCGAACAGCACGAAGATCAATGCGGGCGCCAGGTACCAGCGTTTCACCACACCGGAGACCACCGCGTAGCACAACACCAGAACGGTCAGAACGAACGCGGTGTTGGTATGCATTGTGCGCCGATCAGGCGCCGTTGTTCGAGCCGCCGGAGTTCGCGTTCGGGATGTCGGTGATCGGGATGTTCGGCATCGGCGCGGGCGACGGCGTGCTGGGCAATGACGGGATCTCCGCAGGCGGGATGTCGAGCAGGTCGTTGACCGGCGGCCCATTGTCCCGACTGCCATAGCTGCTGCCTGGCGTGCGCGGGCCGAGCATCTGACTGACGGTGACCAGGTGGTAGCCGTTGGCCTTGAGCACCGGGATGAACTGGTACACCAGGTCGACGGTCGACGAGTAGGTGTCGTGGAACAGCACCACCGAGTTCGGCTTGATCTGGGACATCAACATGTAGCGGGTGGCGCCGGTGTTGGCGTCGTTGGCCCAGTCGAACGGGATGACGTCCCAGTTGATGTCGGCCAGGCCCTGCTTCTTGGCCTCGGCCAGCACCTGGTCGTTGATCAGGCCGCCTGCCGTCCGGACGAGTTGGGGGCGCTGACCGGTCGCGGCCTGAATGGCGTCACCGGCCTTGCTGAATTGCGCCGGGATGTCCTCTGGCGGGATGGTGGTCATGTTGGGGTGTTCCCAGGTATGGCCGCCGATTTCCATGCCTGCGTCGGCGATGCGCTTGGCACCTGCCGGGTTGGCCGCGACCTTGTTGCCGATCAGGAAGAACGTCGACCTGGCGTCGTTGTCCTGCAGGACCTTCAGCAGCCGGTCGGTATAGGGGCTCGGCCCGTCGTCGAACGTCAGCGCTATGCACTTGACCTGTGCACAGTCGACGTCGTCGGCCTTGGCCACCTTGACGTGGCCGGTGAACCCGCCGATGACGACGACGGCAATGCCCGCGCACACGCCGATGACCATGCGCCAGTACGACCAGGACGAACTGTCGGGCCGCTTACGCACACTGGCAGCCTACCGATGCGTTGACCTAGCGCTCACGGCGACGAAGTGCGTGGCGTTCGCCGTGAGCGCTAGGTCAACGGGTGATCAGGGCAGGGCGCCGGGGCTGAACTCCTCGAGCATCTCGGTCACCAGCGCCGCGATCGGCGAACGCTCGCTGCGCAGCAGCGTGATGTGGGCGAACAGGGGGTGACCCTTCAGCTTCTCGATGACGGCCGCGACGCCGTCGTGCCGGCCGACCCGCAGATTGTCGCGCTGGGCCACGTCGTGGGTGAGCACCACTCGCGACCCGGCGCCGAGGCGGGACAGCACGGTCAGCAGCACGTTGCGTTCCAGTGACTGGGCCTCGTCGACGATGACGAACGAGTCGTGCAGGGAGCGTCCACGGATGTGGGTCAGCGGTAGCACCTCGAGCATGCCGCGGGAGAGCACCTCTTCGAGCACGGCGGGGCTGGCCAGCCCATCGAGGGTGTCGAAGACGGCCTGCGCCCACGGGCCCATCTTCTCGCTCTCGCTGCCGGGCAGGTAGCCGAGGTCCTGGCCGCCCACGGCGTACAGCGGCCGGAAGACGACGACCTTGCGTTGCGTGCGGCGTTCGAGCACGGCCTCGAGTCCCGCGCACAACGCCAGCGCTGACTTGCCGGTGCCCGCCTTGCCGCCGAGCGAGACGATGCCGACCGACTCGTCGAGCAAGAGGTCCAGCGCCACCCGCTGTTCGGCGGAGCGGCCGCGCAGCCCGAACACCTCGCGATCGCCGCGGACCAGCTGTACCTTCTTCTCGGCGTTGATCCGGCCCAGTGCGTGCGAGTTTCCACCCAGGAGACGAATCCCCGTGTGGCACGGCATATCACGTGCGTCGGCCAGATCGATCTCGCCGTCGTTGAACAGCGCGTCGATCTCGTCGGCGGTGACGTCGATCTCGGCCATCCCCGCCCAGCCCGACGTGATGACGTCCTGGGCGTGGTATTCGTCGGCGGCCAGGCCGACCGCGCCCGCCTTGACCCGCAGCGGAATGTCCTTGCTGACCAGCGTCACCCGCTTGCCCTCGGCAGCGAGGTTGGCCGCACAGGTAAGGATGCGCGCGTCGTTGGTGTCGGTCCTGAAGCCGGCAGGCAGCACCGTCGGGTCACTGTGGTTCAGCTCGACCTGCAACGTACCGCCTTGCGCGCCAACGGGAATCGGCTGATCGAGGCGTCCGTACTCCAGCCGCAGATCGTCGAACATCCGCAATGCCTGACGGGCGAACCAGCCCAGCTCGTGATGGTGGCGTTTGGCCTCCAACTCGCTGATGACTACCAACGGAACGATGACTTCGTGTTCGGCGAACCGAGTGCACGCCCAAGGATCGGACAGCAGCACGGAGGTGTCGAGCACATAAGTCCGAACGGACGAATCAGTCACGTGGCGCTCCTCGGCCCGCGCGGCCCCGCGTAGGCGTCTCGACGGACACTGCGGTACCGGGACCGGGGCCGGTCCCCTTCGTGAGAAGACGGGTACCGCCACGGACAGCGAAGCAAATTGCTAGCCATCGGCTTCGACGCTACCCCGCTCGCGGCGTGTCCGCCGATCAGGCGCGCCGCGGCCGGATCGTGGCTACTGGGTGACGAACTGCTGAAGGTCGGGGTGCTCGTCGACGCCCCATGCGGTGATGCGGTCGGCGAGGACCTTCATGAGTGCGGCCTGATCGAAGATGCCGCTCTCGGCGACCACCTGCACCTTGTCCTGATAGGCCTCGATGTCCGCGCCGATCGGTTCGAAGCCGGCGGCGCGCTTGGCGATCGCCGCGACGGTCTCGTCGCGGTCGGAGGTGACGAGGTACGCGACCAGGTTCGCGAAGAACTCCTCGTGGCGCTCCTCGTCCCTGGCGATCCGGCCGACCAGGGCCTGCAGCACGGGCTCCTCGATCTGCGCCTGCAGGTTGCGGCAGAACACGGCGTGGGCGCGCTCGAGGAGGGCCATGTAGGCGAGCGTCTCGATCTGGCTGTAGCTGTCGGCGCGATACCCCTTCATCACGTGGGCGACGCGGACGTCCTCGTTGGCGGCGGGGTCGATCTCGCGGGTCACCACCAGGTAGTTGCGCAGTGCGACGGCGTGCAGGTGTTCCTCGGCGGTCCAGCGGCCGATCCAGC
>NZ_JAVRPS010000116.1:0-18944 GCF_032162105.1 Mycobacterium sp.
CACCCCGGCAGCGCTTGCCCTGGCGAGGGACTTGGGTGCCGAGCACACGGTCCTCGCCGAGGGGGGCGAGCGAAGCGACGGGGGGAAGCAGGGGAGTGACGTCCCTGCCCAGGTGCATGACCTCACCGGCGGGGGCAGCCACGTCGCGGTCGATGCGGTCGGTACCCCGGCCACCTGTGCGGCCGCTATCCACAGTCTGCGGCGGCGCGGACGCCACGTGCAGGTGGGACTTCTGCCCGGCGTTGGCGGGCACCCTGCGGTGCCGATGGACCGGGTGATCGCCTGGGAACTGGATGTTCTCGGCAGTCACGGCATGGCCAGCGTGGACTATCCCGACATGTTGCGTCTGGTCGAAGCAGGCACGTTGCGCCCGCAGGCGCTGGTCGAGCGCATCGTCGGGCTGGCCGAAGGCGCCCGTCTACTCCCGTCGGTCGACACCGCCTCTCCCGTCGGCGTCACCCTCATCGACCCGCGGCTCCCCTGACGACTCCGAAGCGTTCCAGTGCTCAGGGGTTCAGGTGCGGACACTCGTGCCGTCGGCCTCCCCGATAAGGACGCCCGAGGCTGCCGATGCGCCATGTTTGAACAGATCATCCGGTGCAACACTGGCCTGACGGCTAATGGCGGAGCGTATTTCTGCGCTCATCCTCGAGAAGGGTTTGGATTGCCTGGTGCAGTCCGAGAATTGGTTCGATGGCCGCCAAAGTCATCTGCCGCAGCTCCTGCCGGTATTTCGAGCTCTCCTTGAAGCTGAGTACGGTGGGCATCTGCCCGAGGATGCCGAGCATCCCCACGGCGAGTGGCCGCGGTTCAGCCTGAAGGCCATTGATGGCGTTGTGAAGCGCCCCGGACACTCGGTCCGACAGGCCGCTGACCATGTCTTCGTCGTAGACCGCGAGGCGAGCGGGAATGACCCCGAGGATCGGGCGCCGCTGCACGTGTAGCCAACCGGTGGCTTGGAGCTGGTCGCGCACGTCCCGGGACGCACCCCCCGGGCTCTCGGCAATCAAGTCGGCCCAGCCCAGTTTCGAGGCGCCGATCAGCTCGAACGCTGCGCGCAGTACTGGATCACCGGGGCCCGCAGAACTCGATCGGTACGGCTTGCCCCCTTTGTCCTGCAGATAGCCGGTCAGGTAAAGGTCGGCCAGCATGGCGGCGCGCAGGGCGAAGCTGAAAAGCGCATGGTGGTAAATGCCGAATCGGTGGCGATTGCGGTCGTAGGCCAGCAGGTAGAGCTGGCCGTGGAGCGTCTGCGGTAGGTCCACCGGGCGTCTCCTTCGGGAGTTGTGAGCGAAGGCGCTTCCGGGCCAACGGTTCTCATCGCGCTGAGGTCACGGTGACGGTTCACTAGTGGCCACTCGATTGTGCGGCGACCGCCGGTTACTACGGTAAACCGCAAACTCGAAATTGGCGGTCGCCGCGGCGAGCGACTTGACCAACGCGGTAAGGCTCGAACGGCGTGCCCCAAGCAACCAACCCTCGAAGTGCGTGCAGCGCGCTAAATCATTGGCCGCGCCGACGCGATCCGGCGAGATCGCCCCGTAGGCGGCTAGCTCAGGCCGTCGGCCGCCAGAACCCCTGAAACCCCTGACCCGCGTTGGTGGTTCGGATCGGAGACAGCTGGACGGGATCGCCCGCCTCGATCATCAGCCCGCTGCCGACGATCATCGCGACGTGGCCGTCCCACACGGCGAGGTCGCCCGGCCGCAGCGACCCCCGGTCGACCCCGGCGCCGACGTCCTGTTCCTGCGCCAGCCGCGGAAGGTCGAGGCCCGCTTCGTGGTAGGCCCACTGGGTCAGGCCGCTGCAGTCCAGCCCGACACCCGGCGTGGTGCCACCCCAGTCGTACGGCACGCCGAGTTGGGTCAGCGCATGCCGGACGGCGCTGGCCGCGACGGCGTTCGGCGCGGTCGCGGTGCTGCCGTCGGGCAGGGTCACCCCGACCCCACTGCCGAACTCGGTCGGGTCGGACAGCTCCCTTGTGGGGGCGCTCGTGTCGGTGTCGGACCAGCCGCCTTGGGCGGACGGGAACGGCGCGCCGGATGGCGACCCGCCGCTGGACGCCTCGACGCCCGAACTGCCGGCGCCCGACCTTCCGAGACCCGAACTACCGAGACCCGAACTTCCGAGACCCGTACCGCCCGCCCAGCCCGGCACCGCGGCGGTGGGCGTGGTCGCTGCGGGCATCGTCGGCGCGGCCGACCCCGGGGGTGCGGTCACCGCCGCGGCCTGGGCGTCCAACTCGGCGCGCAGTTCGTCGACCACCGCGACGGCCTCGTCCAGTGCCCGGCGCGCCTCGTCGATCAGCGACTCCGCGGCGCCCGGCGCCTCCAGGTCGGCTTCGAGTGCTGCGGCGCGCGCCTCGAACTCGTCGATGATGGTGCGTAGCCGGGCTCGTGCTCGGGCTACCGCGTCGGCCGCGTTCGCCGTCGTCGCTCCCAGGTGATCGGCGCGGATCGCCAGTGCATCGACCGCGGTGACCGTCGCGTGGGTGAACTCGGATGCGGCGTCGGCACCGGCGCCCGCCCACTGGCCGGCGGCGTCATTCCAGGCCCGTCGGCCGGCAGCGGACACGTCGTTAAGCGCGTCGCGCACGTCCGCGAGCACGGTGGCCGGGCCGCCGTCTCCCGACCAGCCCGGTCCGACAAGCGCCTGCACCTCGCGGATGGGCGCCGCCAGTGCCGAGACCAGGGAACTGGGCACCGTCACCCCCCGACGGCGGTGATCGACTGGCCCACGCGAAGCTCGGCGCCGCCGTACGCGGCGGCCGTGGTCTCGGCGGTGCGGCCGGCGACGGCGACGCTTTCACCGAGGCGAGCCAGGACGCTCGACTCGCGGGCGATCGCCTCGGTCAGCGCTGCGAGGAACCGTGCACCAACGGGACCGAACGCCTCCGCGCACGCCGGCCCCGCAGCCGACCGCAACGTGGTGGCGACGGCATCGAGGTCGGCGGCCTGACGGGACTGGGCGGCGCCGAGGGCGCGGATCACGGCGATGTCGGCGAGCACGACGTTATGACGCCCGTCGACACGTCCCGGTTCCACTAGGGTTCGAGCGCATGGACGTACGCGTTGTCGATCACCCGTTGGCCGCGGCGCGGCTGACCACGCTGCGCGACGAGCGCACCGACAACGCCGCGTTCCGGGCCGCGTTGTGCGACCTGACGCTGATGCTCGTCTACGAGGCCACCCGCGATGCCGCCAGCGAGCCCGTGCCGATCCGCACACCGATGGCCGACACCATCGGCTCGCGACTGGCCAACCCGCCGCTGCTGGTGCCGGTGCTGCGCGCGGGCCTCGGGATGGTCGACAAGGCGCACGTACTGATCCCCGAGGCGAAGGTCGGGTTCGTCGGCGTCGCCCGCAACGAGGAAACCCATCAGCCCACACCGTATCTGGAGTCGCTGCCGGACGACCTCAGCACGCAGCCGGTGATGGTGCTCGACCCGATGCTGGCCACCGGAGGCTCGATGGCGCACACCATCGGACTGCTGCACGCCCGCCGGGCCGCCGACATCACCGCGGTCTGCGTGGTCTGCGCGCCGGAAGGCATTGCCGCACTTGAGAAAGTGGCGCCCGACCTACGGCTCTACACCGCGGCGATCGACGACGGGCTCAACGACATCGCCTACATCGTGCCGGGGCTCGGCGACGCCGGGGACCGTCAGTTCGGCCCGCGCTGACTCGCTAGGGGAGAGACTGCCGTAGGAAGGGGTGCTCCGGCGCGGTTACGCTTTGTTCGTAAAGCATGCCGTGCAGCCTTGGGAGTGCCGAATGCCGAAACTAGTGCGCGTTGATCCCGTTGCCGTTCAGCAGACCGGTGACTCGGTCGACACGACGGCTGACGTCTTGCGTGCGAAGCATGCCGCGGCCCATGAGAGCATCGGCGCCGCGCATTCGGGCTGGATCGGCGCCAGTCAAGCAGCGCTTACGGCCCAGATGGCGCGGTGGGAGGAAGAGTCGGCAAGCCACTACACGGAGCTCGTCGGCCACGCGCACGACTTGCGCTCGTCGGCCTTTGCATACGCCAAGGCCGACGAAGACGGGCGACGTCACGTCGAAACAGCGGCCGAGGGCATTGATGCGATGGGTCTCTAGGTTGTGATCCGTGACATTGTCGTTGGAGGACGTTCAGCGTTGGGATCCTCAACAGATCGACCAGGTGGCGAGCGCCGCGGCGGAGCGGGCGCGTACCAGTAGGGACCAGGCGCGTGAACTCTCCAATCTCCCCGTGTTTACCGATTGGGATGGGGATGCGTCGGAAGCGGCCAAGTCGGCGCTGAGTCAGACCCGCACCAAACTGGAACTGTCGGCGCAGGAGGCGTTCTCGGTGGCGATGGGCGCGCAGCGTGCTTCGGGCGACGTCACCATGGTCAAGAACGAACTACGCGGGTTCCTCGACTATGCCGCAGCGCCACCCACGGTCGAAATCGACACGGCGACGAGCACTGTAATTCCACCGGACACCAGCGGGTGGGAACGTGAGTACGTGGGGGCGGTGGCGGCCAAGGTCGTCGACCTTCAGGAGCGGATCGTCGCGATCCTCAGTCTCGCCGAGCAGGTCGATGCCGAACTGGCGCAGGTGCTCAACGCCGCCACGGGGGGACCGACGGTTCCCGATCCGTCGCCGTCGGAGACCCCATCCCGAGACGACCTCGCACGCGTGCGTGCTTCGGCCGATGCGTTCGAACAGGTCTTTGGCCGGCCGCCAACCAGCCCAACCGACTGGGCCACCGCGGAGGCGTTGAACCCCATTAGTTTCGACCCGCTCTATCAGGGCACGCCGCCCGAGATCCGGGTCGTCAAGATCAATCCCGTGCCTGGGCAGGGCGTCGTTCGGGCATCCGAGTACATCCAGCAGCGCGATGTTACGAGCTGGCCTCCGCCGGCGCGGGATTTCGGAAACAACCGGCTCGCGAACCCCAACTTCGATCCTGAGAACTCAAAGGTCACCACGTACATCGACTACGAGAACGGCATCGTTGTCATGCGGCAGAACCCGTCGGTCGAACTCACCGATCAGGGTGGGCCTGGAGAGGTGAGAGTCGGTGTCCCCGAGGCGGTGGTATCGCAGACCGAGGGCGGAGCGGTCCGCATCCAGTACGACGCCGGGAATCCTTTCGTCCCTGACATTCTCGCCAATCCGCCGAGTCCGATGGACGGGCAGGCGCCAACGGTGAATGGCGACCTCGTCTTCACCCCGACCGACGGAGGCATCCGCGTCGACGGGACTCGCACCGATTACCCCTCCCTGGAGGTGTATCAGGACATGCCGACCGGCTCCACACGCACCGTGCTGATCGACGCGGCGGAATCGGGTCGCTCTTTGGGGCCTGCCATGAACCTTCCGTTCCATCACGACGTTGGCCGCGGCGGAAGTGCGTTCGAGCCCTTCAACTTCGGCGGCGGATGGAATCCGCAATACGACGTGCGCATGCCACTGGCGCCGACCGAGCTCGGTCCGGTGTCCAGTGTCCCGTCTATCCCGCCGCGTCCGTTACCCGCGGGCACTAATCAGTTCTGACATGTGGCCGAAGTGCCGAGCTGCCAATCCGGCGTCGTCAGCGCAGCGGTTAGACTCGCGTTTCACGAAAGTTTCGTCGCGACCGGAGAACCCTGGGGGACACGAACGTTGCCATCCGAAGTCGGCTCAGCGTCGAGGCCGGTGAGTCGGCATGGGCAGGCAGGCTTCGTGGCGGCCGTGGCCAACGTCGCGGTGCTGAACCTGCCATTGTGGTTCTTCGCCATTTGGGCCTGGTGGGGGTTCCTGTACCTGGTTCCGTTCCTCGTCGTCGACATGTTGGCTTCGGTACTGCTGACATTCCGTCCGGGTGCGGCTGGCCAAATTGGTCGCGGAATGCTGATCGGATGCCTATCTGTGCTCGTGTCGGCGGCGGTCCTGGCCTGCGCGCTCGCTTTGCATCATCTCCTCGACCCACACTGATCCCTGGGAGAGTCAACTAAATGGACATGCGATCGGGTCGGCGGCTAACTGACCTCGACACCCGGGGGTGGTGCGCGGCCACCTGGACGACAACGCTGGTCGCGCCGCTGTTCGCGGGACTCGCATTGGGCTTGCTCTGGTTGTCCAGCCGATGGCCATCAATGACGTCGCATAAGCCGTTGTGGTTCTTCGCCGCTGCTCTCGTCGTCGGCCTTGTCGCGTTCCCCAGTGTCCTGCTGCTGTGGCGATCACCCTCCGCACGGCTCAGCGGAATGGCAGTGGGCACTGCGGGCGCAGCGGCGATCGTGTTCGTGGGGGTGGCACTGATCGGGCTGTTGTACGCGAGCTGAGCCGGTCACCAGCGTGCAGCGCGCAAAAGTTCGTCCTGCACTGCGAACGCACGGACCCGGACGGCGTCCAGGTCCGCCTCTGGTGCGCAACGAACTTCGAAGTACCACTTGACCTTCGGCTCGGTGCCCGAAGGCCTGACGACGACCCGAATGGACGTGTCGGCGTCGCCGCCAGACAGGATGACGGCGTCGGTGCCGAGCTGCCCGCGGCGAATCGACAGGTCGTCGACCGTGACGTCGAAGCCGGCCAGCCGGGTGGGCGGTTCGGCGCGCAGCCGCGCCATCACCGTCGCGTCGGCAGGCATGGACACCGCGGCCGTCGCGTGCACGCCGTGCGCGCGGGCCAATCCGTCGAGCGCGTCGAGCAGCGTGCGGCCGTCGTGGCGCAGGGCGACGACGAGGTCGCACACCAGTACGGCAGCGGTGATGCCGTCCTTGTCGCGCACCGCGGCCGGATCGACGCAGTGCCCGATCGCCTCCTCGTAGGCGTAGACCAGCGTGGTGCCGGGCAACCCGGCATCCGCGCGTGCCAGCCACTTGAAACCCGTCAGGGTCTCGACGTGCAGGGCGCCGTGGCTCGCGGCGATCGCGGCCAGCATGCGCGAGGACACCACCGTGCTGGCCACCACGCTGGCGGCCATCACGTCGCCCGGGTCGGTCTGCGACAGCACGTAATCGCCCAGTAGCCAACCGGTTTCGTCGCCGGAGAGCATGCGCCAGCCGGCCGGCGTCGGTACCGCCACTGCACACCGGTCGGCATCGGGATCGAGTGCGATCGCGACGTCGGCGCCGACCTTGGCGGCCAGGGCGAGCAGCAGGTCGGTGGCGCCGGGCTCCTCTGGGTTGGGGAACGCGACGGTGGGGAAGTCGGGATCGGGCGCGAACTGCTCGTCGACGGTGTGGACGTCGGTGATGCCTGCCGCGCGCAGCACGTGCAGCGCGACCTCGCCGCCTACGCCGTGCATCGGGGTGAGTGCCACCCGCAGGTCGCCCGTCGTCCGGCGCACCGTGACGGCGCGCCGCACGTAGTCGTGCACGAGGTCGGTGTCCACCGGTGACACCTCCGTCCGGGCGATGTCGGCGGGCGCGCTCGCCATGGCCGTTTCGATGTCGCGGTCGGTCGGGGGGACGATCTGCAGGCCGCCGTCGAGGTAGACCTTGTAGCCGTTGTCGGCAGGCGGGTTGTGTGACGCCGTGATCTGCACCCCCGCCGCCGCGCGCAGGTGCCGCACTGCGAACGCCACCACCGGCGTCGGCGCCGCATCGGGTAGCAGCACGACGGAGAAGCCTTCTGCGGCAAGCACTTCGGCGGTGGCCATGGCGAAGTCGTCGGACTGGTGCCGCGCATCGCGGCCCACCACGACGGTCGAGCCGCCCAGGCTTCGATCCCTGAGCACCTTGGCCAGTGCCCACGTCGCCCTGGTCACGGTCTCGACGTTCATGCCGCCGGGGCCGTCGCGCATCGGGCCTCGCAACCCGGCCGTGCCGAAGGTCAGGGGCGGCAGGGAGGGGTCGGCCATGTCGTCATTGTGCAAGCCGGGTGTCGGCGTCGGCGACCTTTCGGAGCACGGGTGCGACGAGCAACAACAGGTCGAACTCCAAATCGCTCAACGTTTCCCGCATCGCCGCGTCCAGCCATGCATCGCGATCGGCCCGGTCCCTGTCCAGCAGGGCCGATCCGTCGGACGTGACCTCGATCAGTTGGCGGCGGCGGTCGTCGCGGTCGGGGCGGCGCGACAGCAGCCCGCGCGCCTCCAACACGTTGATGCTGTCGGTGAGGGACTGCACCCGCACCTGCAGGCGGTTGGCCAGTTCGGCGGGGGTGATGACGCCGGCGCGGCTGGACTCGCCAAGCACCTCGAACTGGCTAAGTGTCAGGCCGTTGTCGGGCCGGTGGCGGCGCATCTGTCGGGCGAGGGCCATCATGGACTCACGGAGCTCGGTGGCACGTGTGGTGCTGACATCCAGACTCATCACCAAGTTATACCTTGGTATTAGTGTGATGGGCATCAGTTTGAGATCTTGTTTTAGCAAGGGCATACTTGTCTTCGTGCTGCGATGGATGCTCTTGGTGGTGATCACGGTCGCCGTCACGGTGCCGCTGACCATCGTTGGCGTGCCCTCGGCGGCGCTGTTCGCGGGGCTGCTCGTCGGCATGGTGCTCGCCTTGCTGTCGTTCGCCCCGGACCGCGTCCCCCGCAAGGCCGGTGTCGCCGCGCAGGGCGTGCTGGGCGTCTACATCGGCACGATGGTGCACCGCGACGCGCTCACGGCGCTGGGCGCGGACTGGCCGATCGTGCTCGGGGTCGCCGTTGCCACGCTGGTACTGAGCATCATCGCCGGCGCGCTGCTCGGACTGCACCGCGACGTCAGCCCGCTCACCGGAGCGCTCGCATTGGTCGCTGGCGGCGCGTCCGGCCTGGTCGCGATCGCCAGGGAACTCGGCGGCGACGACCGCGTGGTCGCCGTCGTGCAGTACCTGCGCGTCGGGCTGATCACCGCGTCGATGCCGGTCGTGGTCACCCTCGTGTTCCACGCCGAGAAGACCGCACACCTCGCCACGCCCGTCCAAACCAATTCGGCGCCTTGGTATCTCAGTGTGGGGATGATCATCGTCATCGTGCTGGTCGGCGCGACGGTCGGCCGGCTCATCCGACTACCCGGCGCCGGGTTGCTCGGCCCGATGACACTCACCATCGCGTTGCAGCTCACCGGGTTGTCGTTCGGGCTGTCGGTACCGCTCGCGCTGGTGCAGGCCGGCTACGCCGTGATCGGCTGGCAGGCCGGTGTCGCGTTCACCAGGAAGGCCATCCGAGCCATCGGGCGAGCACTGCCCGCCGCGCTCGGGCTGATCATCTTCCTCAACGTCGCCTGCGCGGGACTGGGCGTGCTGTTGGCCCACATGACCGGGATCAGCCCGCTCGAGGGTTACCTGGCCACCAGCCCCGGTGGCGTCTACGCGGTGCTGGCGACGGCCGTCGAGACCGGTTCCAACGTCACGTTCATCATTGCCGCGCAGGTGGTGCGGGTGCTGCTCATGCTGTTCGCCGCGCCGCTGATGGCCCGCGGTTTCGTCGCGCTGACCAAGCGGTTCGCCTACAGGCGGGCGAGCACGTCGGCCAGCAGGGAACCCATCCGCGTCGCCGACTGACGACCCGCCTCCAGCACCTCGGTGTGGCTGAGCGGCTGCCCCGTCATGCCGGCGGCCAGGTTCGTCACCAGCGAGATGCCCAGCACCTCGGCTCCTGCGGCCCGCGCCGCGATCGTCTCGTGCACCGTCGACATGCCGACCAGGTCGGCGCCCAGCGTGCGCAGCATCCGGATCTCGGCGGGCGTCTCGTAGTGCGGCCCTGGCAGTCCGGCGTAGACGCCCTCGGCCAAGGTCGGATCGACGTCGCGGGCCAGCGCCCGCAGCCCCGGCGCGTACGCGTCGACCAGGTCGACGAACTGCGCGCCGACCAACGGCGAGCGCGCCGTCAGGTTGAGGTGGTCGCTGATCAGCACCGGCTGGCCCACCGTGAAGTCCTGCCGCAACCCACCCGCGGCGTTGGTCAGCACGACCGTGCGGGCACCCGCGGCGCAGGCCGTGCGCACGGGGTGCACGACGTGGCGCAGGTCGTGGCCCTCGTAGGCGTGGACTCGGCCGAGCAGCACCAGCACCCGCCTGTCGCCGACGGAGACCACCAGCACCCGACCCCCGTGCCCCGCCGCGGTGGGCGGGGTGAACCCGGGCAGATCGGCCATTGCGACGACGGCGGACGGCTCGCCGAGTTCCGCGGCGGCGGGCGCCCATCCCGAGCCGAGGACCACGGCGACGTCGAAGGATTCCACGCCGGTGCGCGCCAGGAGTTCGGCGGCGGCCGCGTCGGCGGTGGCCTGCGGATCGGTCGCACCAGTCACGAGAAGGAAGCCTACGTCGGGCGTTGACTGAGCAACCAGTGCGACGAAGTGCGAGTGGCGATGACCACCAGCGCTACCTCAACGCGACGAAGTGGGCACCAGCCAGCGGTGAGATACTGCCAGGATGCCCACCGCCACCGCGTCGACGACCGTCGAGGACGTAGTCCAGCGACGTCGTGGCGATTTGATCGAGTTGTCGCACTCGATCCACGCCGAGCCCGAGCTCGCCTTCGTTGAACACCGCAGCTGCGCCAAGACGCAGGCCCTGGTCGCCGAGCGGGGTTTCGAGATCATCGCTGCGCCCGGCGGGTTGGACACCGCGTTCCGCGCCGACTACGGCAGCGGGTCGCTGGTCGTCGGCATCTGCGCCGAGTACGACGCGCTGCCAGGGATCGGCCATGCCTGCGGGCACAACATCATCGCGGCGTCCGCGGTCGGGGCGGCGCTGGCGCTGGCCGACGTCGCCGACGAGCTTGACCTGACGGTCGTGCTGCTCGGCACGCCGGCAGAGGAGGCCGGTGGCGGCAAGGCGCTGATGCTGCAGGCTGGCACGTTCGACGACATCGCCGCGACGGTGATGCTGCACGCAGGGCCGCTCGACATCGCCCGCGCGCGGTCGTTGGCGTTATCGCAGGTCGCGGTCGGATACCTGGGTCGAGAGGCGCACGCCGCCGTCGCGCCGTATCTGGGCCTGAACGCCGCGGACGCGATCACCGTGGCCCAGGTGGCGATCGGGCTGCTGCGGCAGCAGTTGGCGCCGGGGCAGATGGTGCACGGCATCGTCACCGACGGCGGACAGGCGACGAACGTCATTCCGGCACACGCGGCGATGGAATACACGATGCGCGCCAACGACGCCTGGTCGCTGCGCGAGCTCGAGGGCAGGATGTCGGACTGCTTCCTGGCGGGCGCGGTGGCCACGGGCTGCGAATTCCAGGTCTCCGAGACCGAGCCGTCCTACCTCGAGCTGACCCCCGACCAGTGGCTGGCCGACGTCTTCCGCGCCGAGATGGTGCGGATGGGCCGGACTCCGGTCGCCGTGGAGGCCGAGGCCGCGCTGCCGCTGGGCAGCACCGACATGGGCAACGTCACGCAGGTGATGCCCGGCATCCACCCGATCGTGGGCATCGATGCCAACGGCGCATCGATCCACCAGCCCGGATTCGCCGCGGCCGCGGCGGGACCGAGTGCCGACAAGGCCGTCGTCGAGGGGGCCATCATGCTGGCGCGCACGGTCGTCGCCCTGGCCGAGACGCCCACCGAGCGGGACCGGGTACTGCGACTTCAGGCGGCGCGATGAGCCTGCAGGAGTACACCGAGGCGTGGCTGTCCGGCCACTTCGACGACCTGGTGGTGTGGCGCAGACACATCCACGCCAACCCCGAGTTGGGCCGCCAGGAGTTCGCGACCACGCAGTTCGTCGCGTCGCACCTGGCCGACGCCGGCCTGAACCCGAAGGTGCTGCCCGGCGGCACCGGGCTGACCTGCGACTTCGGCCCCGAACACGGCCCGCGGGTGGCGCTGCGCGCCGACATGGACGCGCTGCCGATGACCGAGCGGACCGGCGCGCCCTACGCGTCGCTGATGCCCGGCGTCACGCACGCCTGCGGCCACGACGGGCACACGTCGGTACTGCTGGGCGCGGCGCTGGCGCTGGCCTCGGTGCCCGAGCTGCCGGTCGGCGTGCGGCTGATCTTCCAGCCCGCCGAGGAGCTGATGCCCGGCGGCGCCATCGACGCCATCGCGGCGGGTGCGCTGAACGGCGTGTCGCGGATCTTCGCGCTGCACTGCGATCCCCGGCTCGAAGTCGGCAAGGTGGCGGTGACCGCGGGTCCGATCACGTCGGCGGCCGATCAGGTCGATATCACGCTGCACTCGCCGGGCGGACACACCTCGCGGCCGCACCTCACCGGTGATCTGGTCTACGCGCTGGGCACCCTGATCACCGGTGTCCCCGGCGTGCTGTCGCGGCGGGTCGACCCGCGAGACAGCACCGTCATGGTGTGGGGCGCGGTGAACGCCGGGGTGGCCGCCAACGCCATCCCACAGTCCGGCGCGGTGGCAGGCACCATCCGCACGGCCAGCCGCGAGGCCTGGGTGGCGATGGAATTGCTTGTCCGCGAAATCGTTTCGTCGTTGATGGCGCCACTGAACGTCGAGTACACCGTGCAGTACCGACGCGGCGTGCCGCCGGTGGTCAACGAGGCGGTGTCGACGCGCATCCTGACCCACGCCATCGAGGCGGTCGGGCCCGACGTGCTGACCGATACCCGTCAGTCCGGTGGCGGCGAGGACTTCTCCTGGTATCTGGAGGACGTGCCAGGCGCGATGGCCCGCCTCGGCGTCTGGTCGGGCCGTGGGCCGCAGCTGGACCTGCACCAGCCGACGTTCGACCTGGACGAGCGGGCACTGGCCGTGGGGGTGCGGGTGATGACCAACATCGTGGAGCAGTCCGCGCTGCTGTAGCTCCCGACTCCCGCTGGAGCTCGACACTGCGGTTACGGCGTTCGCCACTCGCACTTTTGCGCCCTGTGCGCAGTGTCGACGCCGAAGTCGGCGCTAGGTGCCAGGGCCGACGTTGCCCGCAGGGCGGGTACGCAGGTCGTGCACGTATTCCGATGGCGCACCGGCGATCTCGGCGGCCTCGGCCATCACGCCGAGGTAGCGCGCCGACGGTATGCCGCCCTCCCATGCGTCGAGGACGTACAGCCAGGCCAGTACCGGCTCCTTGCTGGTGTCCGACGACAGCCGGTGCACGCGGCAGCGGATCTTCTTGTGGAAGCCGAGCTCCGAACCCTCCCAGCGGTCCAGGTTGGCCTCGTCCTCCTTGGTCATGTCGTAGAGGACCACGAACACCTTCGAGTCGGGGTCCTCGACCAGCGTGGCGAGCGCGCCTTCCCAGCTGAGGTCCTCACCGCCGAACGTCAACCGCCAGCCGTGCAACCAGCCCGTACCTGCCATCGGCGAATGAGGAGCACGCTGCAGCATCTGCTCCGGATGCATGTTCGATCCGTAGGCGGCGTAGATCGGCACGGGGGCAAGCCTAAGGCTTGGGGTCGTTGGTTCGGCGGGCAGGAGCGAAGCGACTTGGGGATTGGTTCGGCGGGCAACGCCCCTCTTGGCTAAGTTGGCCACGTGGTTACCCGCATTGCGATCATCGGTGGCGGGCCCGCCGGGTACGAAGCCGCACTGGTGGCGGCCGGTCGAGGCCCGGACGTCGCGCAGATCACGGTCATCGACAGCGACGGCATCGGCGGGGCGTGCGTGTTGTGGGACTGCGTGCCGTCCAAGACGTTCATCGCCTCGACGGGTGTGCGCACCGAACTGCGCCGGGCCGACGGGCTGGGCTTCGACATCGCGATCGAGGACGCCAAGATCTCGCTGTCGCAGATCCACAACCGGGTGAAGACCCTCGCTCGCTCACAGTCGGCGGACATCGGTGCGCAACTACTCAACCGGGGAGTGAGCATCGTGCACGGCCGCGGCGAGTTGGTCGACGACGTCCCGGGGATGGCACATCACCGGGTGAAGGTCACCACGACCGACGGCAAGGTCGGCGTGCTCAAGGCCGACGTCGTACTCATCGCCACCGGTGCCAGCCCGCGCGTGCTGCCCAACGCCAGGCCCGACGGCGAGCGCATCCTGAACTGGCGCCAGCTCTACGACCTCACCGAGCTGCCCGAACACCTGGTCATCGTGGGATCGGGCGTGACGGGCGCGGAGTTCTGCAACGCGTACACCGAGCTGGGCGTGAGAGTCACCGTGGTGGCCAGCCGCGATCAGATCCTGCCCCACGAGGACCAAGACGCCGCGGCGGTGCTAGAGGCGACCTTCGCCGAACGCGGGGTGTCGTTGGTCAAGAACGCCCGCGCCGACTCGGTGACCCGCACCGCCGACGGGGTCAAGGTGTCGATGGCCGACGGTCGCGTCGTCGAGGGCAGCCACGCGTTGATGACCGTCGGCTCGGTGCCCAACACCGACGGGCTCGGCCTGGAGAACGTTGGCGTCGAACTCGGCCCCGGCAACTATCTGTCGGTGGACCGGGTGTCGCGCACCACGGCGTCCGGGATCTACGCGGCGGGGGACTGCACCGGTCTGCTTCCGCTGGCGTCGGTGGCGGCGATGCAGGGCCGGATCGCGATGTATCACGCTCTGGGCGAGGGTGTTTCGCCGATCCGGCTGCGCACGGTCGCCGCCGCGGTGTTCACCCGACCGGAGATCGCCGCCGTGGGAGTGCCGCAGACGGCGATCGACGACGGAACCGTCCCTGCCCGAACGATAATGCTGCCGCTCACCACCAACGCGCGCGCGAAGATGTCGCTGCTGCGCCGCGGCTTCGTCAAGATCTTCTGCCGCCCCGCGACGGGCGTGGTGATCGGCGGCGTGATCGTCGCCCCGATTGCGTCGGAATTGATCCTGCCGATCGCGCTGGCGGTGCAGAACCGGATCTCGGTGACCGACCTCGCCCAGACGTTGTCGGTGTATCCGTCACTGTCGGGGTCGATCGTCGAAGCGGCCCGCCGACTGATGGCGCACGACGACTTGGACTGAGTCCACGTAGGCTCTCAAGTAGGAACGCCTACCGACGAGTAACACTGAGGAGTCCCGGCGTGAGTGACCCGATACCCGCACCGGGCAACGGTCAGACCTTTCTAGGCCCCCAGCAGCGGGCTGCAGCCTGGGAGCGACTCGGCAACGAGCAGTTCGACGTCGTCGTGATCGGCGGCGGCGTGGTCGGCGCGGGCGCAGCCCTCGACGCCGCAACCCGCGGGCTCAAGGTGGCACTCGTCGAGGCCCGCGACTTCGCATCCGGCACGTCGAGCCGCTCGTCGAAGATGTTCCACGGCGGCCTGCGCTACCTCGAGCAACTGGAGTTCGGGCTGGTGCGCGAAGCGCTGCACGAGCGCGAACTCTCGCTGACGACCCTGGCCCCGCATCTGGTCAAGCCGCTGCCCTTCCTGTTCCCGCTGACGAAGCGCTGGTGGGAGCGACCGTACGTGGCGGCGGGCATCTTCCTCTACGACCAGCTCGGCGGCGCCAAATCCGTTCCGGCGCAGAAACACTTGTTCAAGGCCGGCGCGCTGCGGCTGGCACCCGGGTTGAAGCGCAGCTCGCTGATCGGCGGCATCCGGTACTACGACACCGTTGTCGACGACGCCCGTCACACCCTGACGGTCGCCCGCACGGCCGCGCATTACGGGGCGGTGGTGCGGTCCTCGACGCAGGTGGTGTCGCTGCTGCGCGAGGGTGACCGGGTGGTCGGCGTCCGGGCGCGCGACTCGGAGAACGGCGAGGTCACCGACGTCCGCGGGCACGTGGTGGTCAACGCCACCGGGGTGTGGACCGACGAGATCCAGGCGCTGTCGAAACAGCGGGGCCGGTTCCGCGTCCGTGCATCGAAGGGTGTGCACATCGTGGTGCCGCGCGACCGGATCGTCAGCGAGGTGGCGATCATCCTGCGCACTGATCATTCGGTGCTGTTCGTCATCCCGTGGGGGACGCACTGGATCATCGGCACCACCGACACCGACTGGAATCTGGACCTGGCCCATCCCGCGGCCACCAAGGCCGACATCGACTACATCCTCGACACCGTCAACACCGTGCTGGCCACCCCACTGACCCACGACGACATCGACGGGGTCTACGCCGGGCTGCGGCCGCTGCTGGCCGGCGAGAGCGAAGAGACTTCCAAGCTGTCGCGCGAGCACGCCGTCGCGGTCCCGGCGCCCGGGCTGGTGGCCATCGCCGGCGGCAAGTACACCACCTACCGGGTGATGGGCGAGGACGCGATCGACGCGGCCTCCGAGTACGTGCCGGCCCGCGTGGCGCCGTCGATCACCGAGAAGGTGCCGCTCATGGGCGCCGACGGCTACTTCGCGCTGATCAATCAGACCGAGCACGTCGGCGTGCACTACGGGCTGCATCCGTACCGGGTGCGCCACCTGCTGGACCGGTACGGGTCGCTGATCGGCGAGGTGCTCGCGATGGCCGAGGGCCGTCCCGACCTGTTGGCGCCCATCACCGAGGCGCCGGTGTACCTCAAGGTCGAGGCGTGGTACGCCGTGGTGGCCGAGGGCGCATTGCACCTCGAGGACATCCTGACCAGGCGGATGCGGATCGGGATCGAGTACCCGCACCGCGGCGTGGACTGCGCGCGCGAGGTCGCCGAGGTGGTCGCTCCCGTGCTGGGCTGGAGTGCCGAGGACGTCGACCGCGAGGTCGCCACGTACGCCGCACGCGTCGAAGCCGAGGTGCTGTCGCAGACTCAGCCCGACGACGAGTCGGCCGACGCCTTGCGTGCCGCCGCCCCGGAGGCACGGGCCGAGATCCTCGAGCCGGTGCCGCTGAATTGAGGCGAGCGCGCCAGGCGCCGCTGCCCGACCGTGACGGGGTCGGGCCGGCGAGGGTGCGGCTGCATGGTGGATCTGTGGCCTCCGAGCTCGCAGAGCGATTCGGGGTGGACGCCGCCGCGAAAGTGCTTGCCGGCGAGGTGGTCTGCGCCGACGGCACGATCGTGGACGACGCGACCGTGCTCCCGCCGGGCGCCCACGTCTACCTCTACCGCGATCTGCCCGACGAGATTCCGGTGCCCTTCGACGTTCCGATCCTGCACCGCGACGACGACATCGTCGTGGTCGACAAGCCGCACTTCCTGGCCACCATGCCGCGCGGTGGGCACGTCGCGCAGACGGCACTCGTCCGGTTGCGGCGCTCATTGGAGTTGCCGGAGCTCTCGCCCGCCCACCGGTTGGATCGGCTGACGGCGGGCGTGCTGCTGTTCACGGCGCTCCGCGAGGTCCGAGGCGCATATCAGGCGCTGTTCGCCGCTGGTCTCGTAGACAAGACGTACCTCGCCCGAGCGGCCGTCGACCCAGCGCTGGAGTTTCCGCTGACTCTGCGCAGTCGGATCATCAAGGAGCGCAGCCGCTTACAGGCGTTCGAGGAGCCTGGCGAACCGAACGCGGAGACGCTGATCGAACACCTCGGTGATGGTCTCTACCGGTTGAGTCCGCGCACCGGCCGCACGCACCAGCTCAGGGTGCACATGGCGTCGTTGGGCTTGCCCATCGTCGGGGACAGTCTGTACCCGGACGTGATCGACGTCGCACCCGACGACTTCTCGCGGCCGCTGCAGCTGCTGGCGCACACTCTCGAGTTCGACGACCCGATCAGCGGGTGTCGATGCGAGTTCGTCAGCAGACGGACGTTGGGCCCCGTCTCGGCCGTCGTCAACGACGGTCGGGTGGGCCCGACCCCGCGGCGATCACCGCCAGATTGCGTGCCGCCACCGTCGAAAGCGTCATCTTGACCACCCATCGGTCATAGCTCATGAACCCGTTGACCTCGTTCTCGACATCGGTCGTCTGGGTGTAGATCGCGCCCGATAGGCCGCCCTCTCGCACCAGGTCTTCCAGGACCCGGCTGACCTCGACGTACCGATCCGTCAGCCGCGCCTGGCTGTCGGTCATCTCGTAGGCTTGCGGCTTTCCCGGCCATCGGTTTCCGTTGAGCACCAACCCGAGTCCGCCGTACTCGCCGTCCACCATCACCCTGCGGTCGTTCACCGGCTGACGGCCTGGCACGTCGACGTTGTTGGCGCGCCTGCGTTCGTCGAGCGTCAGCGGAGCCCCGGGACCGACGTAGGTGTGGTCGTCGTAGACGTCGCCGGCCATGCTGTCGGGGCGTGACTTGCAGCAGTTCACCCCACTGTTCGCGTCGACCATCCGCGTCGGGTCCTCGGCCTTCACGGCGTTGACGACCCTGGCCGTGTCGAACTCTCCCCATCCCTCGTTGAACACCACCCACCCGATGATCGAGGTCACGCTGCGCAGTTGGTCCACCATCTCCGACAGCTCGCGCTCGAAGTTCTTCTTGGCCGTGGGAACCGGTTCCGGGGCAGGGCCAACGGGAATCTCGAGCGACACGTCCAGCGACGGCATGTCCTGCCACACCATCAGCCCGAGCCTGTCGGCCCAGTAATACCACCGCGCCGGTTCCACTTTCGCGTGCTTGCGAACGAAGTTCATTCCCATTGCCTTGGTCTGCTCGAGGTCGAACTTCAACGCCTCATCGGTGGGCGCGGTCAAGATCCCGTCCGGCCAGAAGCCTTGGTCGAGCGGGCCGTGAAGGAAGGTGATCGCGCCGTTCAATGCGATCCGCGGCCTGCCCTTCTCATCGTTGACGACGCCGATGGTGCGCAACCCTGCATAGCTGGAAACCTCGTCGACGACCTTTCCGACTGGGTTTAGCAGCCGGACCTTGAGGTCGTAGAGGTACGGGTCGTCCGGTGACCACAGGCGCGGGTTCGGTACCCGGACGCGCAGCGGCGTCCCCGCCGAGCCCATCACGCCCGCCATCTCCTCACCTTCGGGCTTGGAGACGACCACCTCGGCGCGCAACCTGCTCGTTCCGGAAATTCTTGGCGTGACGGTGAAACCGGTCAGGTCCGAGGTGATGTCGAGCTTCTCGATGTGCGAGGCGCGCACCGGTTCGATCCACACCGTCTGCCAGATGCCCGACGCTCCGGTGTAGAACAGCCCCTCCGGCTTGTTGCGCTGCTTGCCGACGGGGAAGGGGTTGGCCTCGTTGCGGTCCTCGACGCGGACGGTCACCTCCTGCACCGATCCGGGCCGCAGCGCAGCGGTGACGTCGGCGCTGAACTCCGTGAACCCGCCTTCGTGGAAGGCGACCTGCTTGTCGTTCACCCAGACGGTCGCGATCTGGTCGACCGCGCCGAAGTGCAACAGC
>NZ_JAVRPS010000117.1:0-7967 GCF_032162105.1 Mycobacterium sp.
CGCATCTCGCTGAGCCTCAAGCAGGCCAACGAGGACTACACCGAGGAGTTCGACCCGTCGAAGTACGGCATGGCCGACAGCTACGACGAGGCCGGCAACTACATCTTCCCCGAGGGCTTCGACGCCGACACCAACGAATGGTTGGAAGGCTTCGAGAAGCAGCGTGACGAGTGGGAGGCCCGGTACGCCGAGGCCGAGCGCCGGCACAAGATGCACACCGCCCAGATGGAGAAGTTCGCGGCGGCCGACGCGGAGGCAGCCAGCAGGCCTGCGACCGCCAACGGCTCGTCGTCGTCTTCCTCGTCCAGCTCGGGCGAGCCCACCGGCGGGACGCTGGCCAGTGACGCACAGCTGGCAGCGCTTCGCGAGAAGCTGGCCGGAAGCGCCTAACGTCTAGCACGACGCACGCCCCGGCTCACACTGAGCCGGGGCGTTCGTCGTCTCGGTGTCCTGACAGACTGGTGCCGTGCTTCGCATCGGCCTTAGCGGCGGTATAGGTGCCGGCAAGTCCACGGTGTCCACGGCCTTCTCCGACTGCGGCGGCATCATCGTCGACGGCGACGTCATCGCCCGTGAAGTCGTCCAGCCGGGGACCGAGGGGCTGGCCGCTCTCGTCGAGGCGTTCGGCACGGACATTCTGCTGCCCGACGGCGCGCTCAACCGGCCTGCCCTGGCGGCGATTGCGTTCCCCGACGACGAGAAGCGCGCGACGCTGAACGGCATCGTGCATCCGCTCGTCGGCAAGCGGCGCGCCGAGCTCATCGCGGCGGCGCCCGAGGATGCGGTGATCGTCGAGGACATCCCGCTGCTGGTGGAGTCGCAGATGGCGCCGCTTTTCCCGCTGGTCGTGATCGTCAATGCCGACGTGGAGACGCGGGTGACGCGCCTCGTCCGGCAACGGGGCATGCCAGAGGCCGACGCCCGCGCCAGGATCGCCGCCCAGGCCACCGAGGAGCAGCGGCGCGCCGTGGCCGACGTCTGGCTGGACAACTCCGGCACCGCCGAGGACTTGGCCGAACGCGCCCGCACGCTGTGGCGCGAGCGGATCGTGCCGTTCGCGCACAACGTCGCCGCCCGCGAGCCGGCACGGGTGACGCCGCACCTGGTGCCATCCGACCCGACGTGGCCGGATCAGGCACGCCGCATCGTGGCCCGCCTGAAGACCACGTGCGGGCATCGGGCAATGCGCATCGACCACATCGGGTCGACGGCGGTGCCCGGTCTGGACGCCAAGGACGTCATCGACGTGCAGGTCACCGTGCCGTCGCTCGAAGTGGCCGACGAACTCGTCGATGCACTGCTGACGGCAGGCTATCCGCGGATCGCCGACGTCACCGGTGACGTCGCCCATACGCCCGATCCGGCGTTGTGGCACAAGCGCTTACACGCATCGGCCGACCCAGGACGACCGACCAACGTGCACATCCGCGTCGACGGCTGGCCGAATCAACAGTTCGCGCTGCTGTTCCGTGACTGGCTGGTGGCCGAGCCAGGCGCGTGCGACGAGTACCTCACCCTGAAGCGCGACGTGGCCGCCGCCGGCGGCCGGACCACCGGCGAGTACGCCGACGCCAAGGAGCCGTGGTTCGTCGATGCCTATCGCCGGGCCTGGGCGTGGGCTGACGCCACGGGCTGGCGGCCCTAGGCCGCAGGCGGTGGTGCGTCGGCGGGCGGCGGACCGTCCACCGGCGCAGGCTCATCGATGGGGGCCGTGTTGCCGGTCGGGAAGTTGGTCACCGTCCCGCAGCTGAGCACGCCGTACCCCGGGTCGTTTCGCTGCGGTGTCAGGCGCGGCGCGACGAACTGGTCTGCCTGCGCGATGACCTGATCGTTGGCCAAGATCTCGCAGTGCAGGCTGGCCGAGTACGGCCACTGGATGGACACCTGCATGCCCGCCTTCTTCGCATCGGACACCACGCCCGTCGCCTCGAACACTCGGCCGGGCACCATCGTCGGGTTCGCGGTGTTGACCTGATCGTCGGCGATCGCGTAGTTGACCGTCGCACCGCGCGATACGCCGTCGACACGAGCCCGGTAGACCACGTTGTACGGCCCTGGCCCGAGATCCGGCACTTGCCCTTCGGGCGGGGCGGTTGCATCGGCGGACTGTTCCGTGGCCTCTGGTCCCGGCGGGACGTCGGGATCGGCCTGCGCAACGCCCGCGCTTGTCTGAACGCTGGACAGCAGGATGGCGGCCGCCGCGGCCGCGATCCATCCAGCCTTGGTAGAGCTCATGGGAACAGACATTACGCTCCCCGCCAGGTCAGAACCATATGGAGGTCGGCTAGCCACTTTTCCAGGGCGTAATCGTGCCTGGCCAGCCCGTCGATCGCACGGGCCGCGGTTCGAACGGCCCGTTCGGCGGTGTCCGGCGTGAGCAGGCCGTGCCGCACCGCAACCAGCAGTTCATCGACGTCTTCCAGTTCGACACTTTGACCGGTGCGGACGACCAGATCGAGGTAGTGGTCCTCGGCGTGCCACTCGGTCGGCCCCGGTGAGTAACTGCCGACGTCGAGGTAGAAGTCCTGAGCGCGCTCGTAGCCTGCGTTGAAGTGAAACACGCTGGCCCGCAAACCGATCGAGGGCAGGAGCCACGACTCGAGGTAGTGGAACTGGGCGCGGCCCGGGGTGGGCCGGGCCATGTACAGCCCCCACGGCTCGACGGTGTAGACGTCGACGGCCCGCACGATGCCCTTGGGATCGGTGTTGGTGCGGGCGGTGAGATCGAACGTTTCGCGCTTGGGCGGGTGGATGTGCCCAGCATAGGTCGGGGACAGCACATGTCGGTGCGTGGTTCTACGCTGTGAACATGGCATTCGCTACCGAATACCCCGTCTTGGCGCACTCGGAGTACCGCGCCGTCGACGACATCGTGCGCGTGGGCGGACAGTTCGAGGTGGTCAGCCCACACGAGCCCGCTGGCGATCAGCCGGCCGCCATCGAGGAGCTGGAGCGCCGCATCGCCGCGGGGGAGCGTGACATCGTGCTGCTGGGCGCCACCGGCACCGGCAAGTCGGCAACCACGGCCTGGCTCATCGAACGTCTGCAGCGGCCCACCCTGGTGATGGCGCCGAACAAGACGCTGGCCGCGCAGCTGGCCAACGAGCTGCGGGAGATGTTGCCCAACAACGCCGTCGAGTACTTCGTGTCCTACTACGACTACTACCAGCCCGAGGCGTACATCGCCCAGACGGACACCTACATCGAGAAGGACAGCTCGATCAACGACGACGTCGAGCGGCTGCGGCACTCCGCGACGTCGAGCCTGCTGTCCCGGCGGGACGTGGTCGTGGTGGCATCGGTGTCCTGCATCTACGGACTCGGCACACCGCAGTCCTACCTGGACCGGTCGGTGGAGCTCAAGGTCGGCGACGAGGTGCCGCGCGACGGCTTGCTGCGATTGCTGGTCGACGTGCAGTACAACCGCAACGACATGGCGTTCACCAGGGGATCCTTCCGGGTGCGCGGTGACACGGTCGAGATCATCCCGTCCTACGAGGAGCTCGCCGTGCGCATCGAGTACTTCGGCGACGAGATCGAGGCGCTGTACTACATGCATCCGCTGACCGGTGACGTGGTGCGCAAGGTTGACTCGTTGCGGGTCTTCCCCGCCACCCATTACGTGGCCGGTCCCGAGCGGATGGCGCATGCGATCTCGTCGATTGAGCAGGAGCTGGAGGAGCGGCTCGCCGAGCTCGAGGGCCAGGGAAAGCTGCTGGAGGCGCAGCGTCTGCGGATGCGCACCAACTACGACGTCGAGATGATGCGTCAGGTCGGGTTCTGTTCTGGGATCGAGAACTACTCGCGGCACATCGACGGCAGGGCGGCAGGGACGGCCCCTGCGACGCTGCTGGACTACTTCCCGGAGGACTTCCTGCTCGTCATCGACGAGTCGCACGTGACGGTGCCGCAGATCGGCGGCATGTACGAGGGCGACATGTCGCGCAAGCGCAACCTGGTGGACTTCGGTTTCCGGCTGCCGTCGGCCGTCGACAACCGGCCGCTGACCTGGGAGGAGTTCGCCGACCGGATCGGTCAGACCGTCTATCTGTCCGCCACGCCGGGCTCCTTCGAGCTGAGCCAGGCCAGCGGTGAGTTCGTCGAACAGGTGATCCGGCCGACCGGGCTGGTCGATCCGAAGGTGGTGGTCAAGCCCACCAAGGGCCAGATCGACGACCTGATCGGCGAGATCCGCAAGCGCACGGAGGTGGACGAGCGCGTTCTGGTGACCACGCTGACCAAGAAGATGGCCGAGGATCTGACCGACTATCTGTTGGAGACCGGCATCCGGGTGCGCTACCTGCACTCCGAGGTCGACACGTTGCGCCGGGTCGAGCTGCTGAGACAGCTGCGGCTGGGTGAGTACGACGTGCTGGTCGGCATCAACCTGTTGCGCGAGGGTCTCGACCTGCCCGAGGTCTCGCTGGTGTCGATTCTCGACGCCGACAAGGAGGGCTTCCTGCGATCGTCTCGCAGCCTGATCCAGACCATCGGCCGTGCGGCGCGCAACGTGTCCGGCGAGGTGCACATGTACGCCGACAGGATGACCGACTCGATGCGGCAAGCCATCGACGAGACCGACCGCCGTCGAGCCAAGCAGGTGGCCTACAACGAGGCGCACGGCGTCGATCCGCAGCCGCTGAGGAGGAAGATCGCCGACATCCTCGACAAGGTCTACAGCGAAGCCGACGACACCGATGCGACCGTCGAGGTCGGCGGTTCCGGTCGCAACGCGTCGCGGGGCAGGCGCGCTCAGGGTGAGCCGGGCCGGGCGATCAGCGGCGGCGTGTTCGAGGGCCGCGACACCAAGAACATGCCGCGGGCCGAGCTCGCCGACCTGATCAAGGACCTCACTGCACAGATGATGGCCGCGGCGCGGGACTTGCAGTTCGAGCTGGCGGCCCGATTCCGCGACGAGATCGCCGACCTCAAGAAGGAGCTCCGCGGGATGGATGCCGCCGGGCTCAAGTAGTGCTTGATCTCAACCGTGGTTGAGCTCTTACGGTGGTGCGTGTGACGCAGACTGATGCGGTGCCGACTGCAGGCTGGCGGGACCTCCTTGGCCCGAGGTACCTGGGGGCCTCCACCGTTTTGGCGGGCGGCGTCGCGCTGTACGCCACCAATGAGTTCCTCACCGTCAGTCTGCTGCCGAGTGCGGTCGCCGAGATCGGCGGTCAGCGACTCTATGCCTGGGTGACGACGGTCTATCTGGTCGCCTCGGTGGTCGCGGCCACGACGGTGAGCGCGACGCTGGCCCGGCTGGGGCCGCGGTGGTCCTACCTCGCCGCCCTGAGCGTGTTCGGTGTGGGCAGCCTGCTGGCCGCGTTCGCACCGACCATGGAGTTGCTGTTGGTCGGCCGCACCGTGCAGGGTGCAGGCGGCGGCATCCTCGCGGGGTTGGGCTACGCAGTGATCAATTCTGCTCTGCCGCAATCGTTGTGGACGAAGGCGTCGGCGCTCGTCTCGGCGATGTGGGGCGTCGGCACCGTGCTTGGCCCCGCCGCGGGTGGGCTGTTCGCCCAATACGGCTCGTGGCGTTGGGCATTCGGTGCACTCGCGGTCCTGACGGTGGCCATGGCGATCCTGGTGCCGTTCGCACTGCCGGGACGGCAGCCCGGCGCCGAACCGCCGCCGCCAAGCCGAATCCCAGTCTGGTCATTGCTTCTGCTCGGGACGGCAGCGCTGGCGATCAGCGTGGCGGGCATCCCACGCAACACCGCGCTCACCGCCGCGCTGCTGGCGGCGGGCGTCGCGCTGGTCGGGGCGTTCCTCGTCGTCGATCGCCGGACGTCGTCTTCGGTGTTGCCGGCCACCGCGTTTCGGCCCGGCCCGCTGAAGTGGATCTACGTGACGCTCGGCGTGCTGATGGCCGCCACGATGGCCGACATGTACGTCCCGCTGTTCGGCCAGCGCCTCGCACATCTGGTGCCGGTGGCGGCAGGGTTCCTGGCGGTGGCCCTGTCGGTCGGTTGGACGATCGGTGAGATCGTCAGCGCATCGGCGACGAAGTCGCGGGTGATCGTGCGCACGGTGGCCGTGGCGCCGCTGGTCATGGCCGTGGGTCTCGGGATCGCCGCCGTCAGCCAATTCGAGGATGCCCCCGTCGGCGTGATCGCCGTATGGGCGGTGGCCCTGCTGATCACCGGCACCGGGGTGGGCATGGCGTGGCCGCATCTGTCGGCGTGGGCGATGAGCTCGGTCGACGATCCCGTCGAGGGCGGCTTGGCCGCGGCGGCCATCAATACGGTCCAACTGATCTGCGGTGCGTTCGGCGCCGGGTTGGCCGGCGTGGTGGTGAACATGACCGACCGCGGCGACGAGACGGCGGCTCGGTGGATGTTCGCGGTCTTCGCGGTGCTCGCGGTGCTCGGCACGTTCGCGTCGGTCCGTGCCACGCGGGCCAACCCAGCCGGCTAGGGCGAGAACCGGACGTCGCCGTGTGCGTCCAACACCGCGGTCAGAAGGTCGCTCGTCATGTCAGTTCAGCCTCAGTCGGGATCCTCGTCGAGTTGTCGGATCGCGGTGATGCCGTCGATGCCGGCCAGCACCGTGGGCGCGTTGAGAATCCCGCGGCCCGACAAGGTCAGCAGCACGCCCGACTGACCTGGCGCTGCGCCGAGCGGTTCGCCGGCCGGGTCCGCTGCCAGTTCGGCGAGCTGCCACTGTCGACGCTCGCAGGCCTGCAGGAGGGCCGTCATCACGCCGCGACCTTCTTCATAGGTGACGTGCAGCCGGACCGAACCGCTCAGCCTGGACGCCAGTCGCCGGGCGATCGGCATGAAGCCCAGCACGATGATGAAGTGCATGGCGGTGACCGTGCAGGCGAGCAGCAGCAGTCCCGATCCGGCGGCCATGCCGATCGCCGCCGACTCCCAGACCGACGCCGCGGTGGTCAGACCGTGCACCGAACCGCGGCGGAAGATGATGATGCCTGCGCCGAGAAAGCCGATGCCCGTGACGATCTGGGCGGCCACGCGGGACGGGTCGACGACCACGAGACCGTCGACCAGCACGTCCGAGAACCCGTACTTGCTGACGAGCAGGATCAACGCCGCCGCCGTGCCGACGATGGTCTGCGTGCGCAGTCCGGCGCTCTTACCCTGGATCTCGCGCTCGATGCCGATCAGTGCGGTCAGCCCGAACGCGACGAACAACTCGATGATCTGCCGGATGCCCTGACCGGGGCCGCCGAAGAACGCCGGATCGGCGAGCCACTGATGCATGGGTACGAAGCTATCGCGAACTTGGCGTCGCGCGATGACTCTTCGACGTCCAGTGAGTCAACACATGGGAGAACAGTTTTCGAGAGGAGAGTCGAATGACCGCATTCCCCGATGTCGCGACCCGCGAGGCGTGGCTGGCCGAACGCCGCAAACTGCTGGCCCGCGAACGGGAGGTCACCCATCTGCGTGACGCCGTCAATGCGCAGCGCCGTAGATTGCCGATGGTGAAGGTGGTCGAGGACTACGTGTTCGACGGCCCCGACGGTGAGGTGCGTCTGCTCGATCTGTTCGAGGGCAGGCCGCAACTCTACGTTCACCACTTCATGTGGATCGACGACGGCGACCGCGGGTGTCCCAGTTGCACCGCCGCCGCCGACCTGACGTTCACGGAAGGGGACCGTGCGCTGCTCAACGCGCGAGGAGTCACGCTCGCATGCGTGTCCAGGGCGCCGTACGCCAGCATCGCCCGGTACCGCGACGAACACGGCTGGACGTTCCCCTGGTATTCGTCGCGCGACGGTGCCTTCACCTACGACTACCACGTCACGCTCGATCCGGCCCGCGCGCCGATCGAGTACAACTACAAGGCACTCGACGAACTGCGCGCCGACGGGTGGACCGACGACGATCTCCGGGGTGACATTCCCGGCGCCAGTGTCTTCCTCCGGCGCGGTGACGAGGTGTTCCACACCTACTCTGCGTTCGCCCGCGGGCTGGACCATTCCGCGGTCGGGTATCCGTTCT
>NZ_JAVRPS010000118.1:0-4601 GCF_032162105.1 Mycobacterium sp.
ATCGGGTGCCGAAGCTGTGTGCCGAGGGGTTCGCGCTGCACGGGCCGGGGATCGACCTTGACCTGGAGCAGTTCGAGCAGATGATGACCGTTCGGGTCGCGGCGTCGTATGAGACGCGGCATCAGTGGAGCAACCTGCGGGTCCTCGATGTCGATGGCGATGCCGTCGACGTCGCGTTCGTGATGTGCGTTCATCGCCGAGACGAGGGCGCAGAGCTCACCACGCGTACGATCGCTGACTTCGCCGACCGCTGGGCAAGGACGCCGGATGGCTGGCGCCTCGCGTCCCGCACGATCACACCCGTCCTCGACGCGCCGTCGGCCTAAGCCCGTGCAGCTCTTTCAGACGACTTTGGGTGCGGGCCGCCGCGACGGCGACGAGCTGGTCGTCCTTGACGGGACGGCCGACGTCCTCGCGTGGGCCATGTCCGACGACATCTCCGGCGCACCGGGCAAGGAGCGAGTCGCCCTGTCCGACGCGGTGCTGCTCGCTCCGACGGTGCCGGCGCAGATCGTGATCGTCGGGCTCAACTACCGCTCGCATGTGGAGGAGATCGGTCAGCCGGTGCCCGAGGCGATGATGTTCTTCGTCAGCGATCGCGTCGAGGCCGCCGCGGGACCCGAGACTCCGATCGTGCTGCCGGCCGAGGCGCCGGCCCAAGTGGACTACGAGGGCGAGGTCGCCATCGTCATCGGTCGAGAGGCCCGCGACATCGACCCGGCGTTGGCCTGGACCTTCATCGCCGGGGTCACGGCGGCCAACGATGTGACCGCCCGGGACGTGCAGATGGCGGGGCTGGCCAGCGGCGACTACACGACCGCCAAGTCCTTCCCGTCGTTCAAGCCGCTTGGTCCCGGGCTGATCACCGGTGACGAGGCGCGCGGGACGTTGTCGATCACGACGACGGTCAACGGCCAGGTGCGCCAGGAAGCAGATACCGACGAACTGATTTTCGCCATACCCGAGATCGTCGCCACCGTTTCCAAGACCGTCGCGCTGCACGCTGGCGACGTGATTCTGACCGGGTCACCTGCTGGTGTCGGACTCGTCAAGGCGCAGTTCCTTTCGCCCGGCGACGTCGTCGAGATCATCGTCGGCGTACTACCCCCACTTCGGAACGAGGTCGCCGCCGCGCCGGCTGACGAGAAGCGTCCATGACGGTCGGCCAGCCCGACCTCGCCCGCGGCACCTGAACGCGACCACGACAGGAGCCGTGCACGGATGACCGAACGGCCGGAGTTGCTCGACGCGACCGATGAGATGATCGACGACGCGGTGAAGTACGCCGATCCCATGGTGCTACGCGGTCTCCTCTACCAACTCACCGGCGACCAGAGCCTGCAGGCCATCGAAGTCACGTCGATGCAGTTCGGTTTCCTCGAGGCGCAGATACCGGCGAGTCGGGCGGCGGCGGCGCTGATTCAGGCCAAGGCCGCCGAGTTCTTGAAGGCTTACCGTGACCGAGGGGCCGGTGACATGTCCATCGGCCCACAGACGCGTCTGCAACGCAGCCTGAGCCTGGCCGCCGGAGTCGACATACCCGACACAGAAATCGACATGTGGCTCGAGCAGCTGGCTTTGGACCCGTGGGCGCGGGGTCACGTCTGGCACGAGCGGCGGCCCTCCCCAGAACGCCTCCAACAGTTCTCGGTTGCGGTGATCGGCGCCGGTATGGGCGGGCTCAATGCCGCCGTCCAGTTGAAGCATGCGGGAATTCCGTTCACCCTTCTCGAGAAGAACTCCGGGGTGGGGGGGACGTGGTACGAGAACCGCTATCCCGGCGCCCGGGTCGATTCACCCAGCCGCGCCTACACCCACATCTACGGCGTCGACTTCGCACTCCCCGGTGCCTTCTCAGAGCAGGCGGCCAACGAGAAATACTTCAACTGGGTCGCTGACCACTTCGACGTCCGCAAGCACATCGAGTTCGACACCGAGGTCACCTCGCTGATCTGGAACGAGGACGAGGCGGTCTGGGATATCCGAGCGGAAGGTCCCGATGGAGACCGCCGATGGCGAGCGAACGCGGTGATCAGCGCAGTGGGATTCCTCTCGCGCCCCAACGTTCCCGACATCGAGGGACTCGACGAATTCGCCGGCTCCACCTTCCACACCGCCCGCTGGCCTCACGGCGCCGACCTCACCGGGAAGCACGTCGCGGTCATCGGCACCGGATGCACCGGTTATCAACTGGTGCCCGAACTGGCCAAGTCGACCGGTCACCTCTTTGTCTTCCAACGCACACCCAGTTGGTGTTTCCCGGTTCCCGGATATCTGGCCACCTTCCCCCCGCAAGTGAGCTGGCTGGATCGCAACATGCCGTTCCACACCAACTTCATGCGCTTCCGCTCCAGCTGGCCCTTCGGGCCGCAAGGCATGATGCGCGCATTCGAGATCGATCCCACATTCGACGACCCGCACACCAGAAGCGCGTTGAACCACGAAGTCCGTGAAGGCCGGCTCCAGTTTCTGCGCAAGAAGTTCGCCGACCGCCCCGAACTCGTCGACAAAATGCTCCCCACCGCGCCGCCAATGTCATCGCGACCGGTGCTGATCGACAACAAGAACAGCATCTACGACGCGATACTCAGACCCGACGTCACACTGGTAACCGATCCGATCCGACGCATCACAGCGACCTCGATCGAGGTCGAAGGCAACATTGCCTACCCCGTAGACGCCATCGTCTTGGCAACCGGCTTCAAGGCAAACGACTTCCTGTGGCCGATGGAGCTTCACGGGCGCGGGGGCACGGGTGTCGAGGAGCTGTGGGAGAAGGACGGTGCCCGCGCCTACCTCGGCACGATGCTGCCCGGATTCCCCAACTTCTTCATGCTCTACGGACCCAACACCAACGCCACCGGCGGCCTCGGCATCGTCGACGTCGAAGAACTCGTGACCAGATTCATCCTCGGGTGCCTCGCGCACCTGATCACGGACGAGAACCGGTCCGTGGAGGTGACCCTGGACGCATACCGGCGATACAACGACGAACTAGACCGCGCCGAAGCCACAAAAATGTACACGGATCCCCGCGCACAGAACTACTTCAAGAACGAACACGGCCGATCAGCCGGCAACCTTCCGTTCGATATACGAAGGATGTGGCGATGGCTCCGCAACCCGGCCGATGCCCGTGCCGCTTCTGAGCGGCAGGCCGCTGGTGAGACGGCGGCCGACTGCGCCGTCGTGCCACAGTTCGGCCACGACCTCGTGGTGCGGTGAACGCGCGGTTCGGCGTCAGAAGCCGGGTTCGAGCTCGACGCCGAAGGAGTTCAGGGTGAAGGCGACGATGTGGTACTGGCCCACCAGGATCGGCAGCTCGATCAGCTGCTTCTCGTCGTAGCGAGCTGCGAGCGTGGCCCACGTCGTGTCGCTGATGTGGCTGTCGTGGTGGAGCTCGTCGGCCGCGGTCAGCAGGGCGGCGTCGTCGCTACTCCAGCTCTCGTCGGTCGGGCCCCTGCGGACGCGCGGGATCTCCTCATCGGTTAAGCCAGCCTGTTTGCCGATCACGACGTGGTGGGCCCACTCGTAGTGCGCGTGGCAGTTCGAGGCGGTGCGCAGGATGAGCAGCTCGCGATCACGATGGGGGAGTAGCGAACCGTAGAGGAGCCCGCTCGACAGCGGCGCCCACAGGCGGAACAACTGGGGGTGGCGCAGGAGCGTGGTTACGACGTTGCTCGCCCCGGTCCCGTCACGTTTGATCCTGTCGAGGAGGTCGGCGTGCTCCGCCTCTAGCTGGTCGGCAGGCAACGGTGCGATGCGCGGTCCGGTCATTGGCTGACGGTACAAGGAACTGGGTATTGCAAGCAACTGGCGTAACCATGTAACTTGCATATGGTGGGCAAATCGCCCCACGCACCAATGGCCATCCATCCGAGGAGCCCCCATGGCTAGGACCCTGCCGACCGAGCCGGTCGCGCCCTACAAGCTGGCCCACGCGGTGCTGCGCACCGCCCATCTGGACGAGACGATCCGCCACTACGAGATGCTGCTCAATGCCCGGATGGTCTTCGACCAGCGCCCCTACGGGGCTGCGATCACCTATGACGAGGAGCACCACCGCCTCGCGTTTGTCGCCGTGCCCGAGCTGGCCGACAAGAGCGCGGGCGAGGGCCTCCGCGTCGCCGACGCCACGGGCGCGGTCGGGGTGGACGTCGCCATGGCCCCGGGCCTCGAGCACCTCGCGTTCGTCTTCGAGTCAATGGGCGCGCTCCTCGGCATGTACGTGCGGGCCAAGGCGGCGGGCTTCAAGCCGGTGTACTGCATGAACCACTGCGCAACGGTGAGCATTTACTACGCGGATCCTGACGGCCACAAGAACGAGATGATGGTCGAGGCGATGCCGATGGAGCTCGCCGACGAGTGGATCCACAGCCCGGAGTTCGCCGTCAATCCGGTCGGCTGGCCCTTCGACCCTGAGGACCTGCTAGCTGGCTACGAGGCCGGAATGCCGCTCGCCGAGCTGATGACGATCGGGCGCGAGCAGTACGCTCCGGATTTGACCGCCGCCAGTTAGCGCCGTGAAGGGAATCGTCTCGGGCAGTCCGCTGCGATCGAGGCCAAGTCGGCACCGGGAGCACGCCAATGTCCATCCCCTA
>NZ_JAVRPS010000119.1:0-15325 GCF_032162105.1 Mycobacterium sp.
TCGGCGCGCATCGCGGTCAGCGGGGTGCGCAGTTCGTGGGCGGCGTTGGCCGCGAAGTCCTGCGCCGCCTGCAACGAGTTGGTCGTCGCCTGCTGCGCGGCCGCCAGCCGGTTGAGCATCCCGGCCATGGCCTCGGACAACTCCTCGGCCTCCCGCGCGCCCGTCACGGCCTCCATCGTGTCGGTGCCCTTGCCCAGCCGCATGGTCTGCGCGGTCAGGCGACGCAGCGGCCGGATCGCCGGACCGGCCAGCAGCCAACCCAGCCCCGCGGCGATCAGTACCGTCGCCACGCCGACCGCCGTGTAGAGCGGGATCCGTGCGCGGCTGAGCAAGATGCTGTCGGCGCGGATGCCGACCGACATCATCACGCCACCTTGCTGATCCATCGGGATGGTGCGCACCCGGTATTCGACGCCGTTGACCAAGACGTTCTCGGTGCCTGGCTCCAGCCGCGGCAACTGAAGACCGCGCTGGAACACCAGCTGGCCCGACGATCGCGACCGACCGGTGGTGAGCACGCCGCGGCTCGGATCACTGAGCTGCTCGGGGTACATGCTGGCGTCGACGATGGAGTCGAGCCGCCGGTCCAACTGTGCGGCGTCGTTGTTGGCCAACACCACCGACGTCAGGACGGTGAACACCGCGACGACGGCCGCCGCCGCGGCAGCCGACGCCAACGCCACCCGCGTTCGCAGCGAGGCCGACCGGCCGAATCGAGGGAATCGCACTTAAGGATCGTCGCGCAGCACGTAGCCGATGCCGCGCACGGTGTGGATCACCCGCGGATGGCCATCCCGTTCGAGCTTGCGCCGCAGGTAGCTGATGAACACGTCGGCGACGTTGGTGTCGACGTCGAAGTCGTAGCCCCACACCAGCTCGAGGAGCCGCTGTCGGGACAGCACCACGCCGTTGTTCTCCGCCAGCACCGCCAGCAGATCGAACTCACGCTTGGTCAACTCGGCCCGCTCACCGTCGATGAAGACCAGACGCCGAGCGGTGTCGATGGTCAACGGCCCGACCGTCATCGTGTCCGACGGCTGATCGGAGTGACTCGACCGGCGCAGCAGCGCGTGCAGTCGGGCCACCAGTTCGCCGAGGTCGAACGGCTTTGTCAGATAGTCGTCCGCGCCCGCCTCCAACCCGGCGATGCGGTCGTTGACCGTGTCACGCGCGGAAAGCACGCAGATCGGGATGTCGTTGCCCAACGCACGCAGCGCCGTCACCACCGCGACACCGTCGAGTTCGGGCATCTGCACGTCCAACACCAGCGCATCGTGCGATTCATTGGACAGCAGCCGCAGCGCTTCCTTGCCTGACGCGGCGACCCGTACGTCGAACCCCGAATGGCGCAAGCCACGCGCCACCGACGTTCTGACGTCCGGGTCGTCGTCGACCATCAGGACCATTCGGCCCGCGCCCTCGTGCCCTGGCGCGTCTTGCCCGACGTCCCCCTCGTTACTGGGAGGCGCCCCCTGCCGAACCGGCACGGGGACTACGGAATTGCAGGCGCAGGTGCCGACCCGCAGCGATCCTTCAGATCGACCAACGGCTGGCGGATGCCCGTCAGGTCGGCCTTCACGCCCGGGTTGTTTCCGAGGTAGTCGGCGACCTCGGACCGGACCTGGTCACGCTGCAGACCCTCGAGGCTGGTGAAGAACCAGTTCACGTCCGGGTGGGTGAAGAGGTATGCCGACGTGGACGCGGACACACCCGATGAGACGCCAGCCAAGTCGGCGGCAGTGCAGTTCGGGGGGTTGAGGGCCGGGTCATCGGCCATCGCGGACGGGATCGCGCCGAACAGCATCGCGCCGGCGATAGCACCGGCACCAAGCGCGCCAGCAACCGCACGGCGCCCTGTGCGCATCGGGACCAACATGGTCAAGCTCCTTCATCGAAAGCGGAGAGGCCGTAACCACGAGCGGTTACCGACACCGAAAAGCTAAGCAGAATCTGTGACGACTTTCTTGCCTTGTGGTAAACCAATCGTGAGAAACCCCAAATGTCCAGGTCAACCCGCTGCCGAACGGCGTCGCGCGCGCCTGCGCGGACTACCGCGTGGTGGTTGCCGATGGCCCGGGAAGCGGCCCGGCGCCCTGAGTGGCGACCGATGCCTGCGACGGCTGCGCCGGCAACACGGCCGCAGGCGTGCCCACCGCCTGCGCCGCGGGCATCCCGCCCGGCAAACCGCCTGGCGACGCACCGCCCTGCAGTGTGCCCGCCTGCGACTGCGCGGACTGCATCAGACCCAACAACTGCGGCAGCGTCAGCGGCAGCCTGCATTTGGTGGAGAGGTTGACGAGTGGCTGCTGCAACTGCTGCATGTCCTTGCCGGCCTGCGGGTTGGCGTCGAAGTACGTCTTGAGGGCCACCAGCGACTGCGGGCCACCCTGCTGCTGGGAGATGGTGGTCAGCGCGGTGTTGGTCTCGGGATGGGAGTCGAGGTAGCTGCCCATCGAGGTGGCCACCGAACCGACGGTCTTGGCGACCTCGCTTGCGGCACAGGGATCCTGCGCTGCCGTCGCCGACGGCGACCCGGCGGCAAGCGCGGCCACCACCACACCACCGGCTGCAGTTACAGCGAACGCCGCACATAGCGGGCGCCGCGCGGTCCCAATGGTCTCGTGAGCCCCGGTCATGGGTTGACTCCTTACGATTCGCTATCGGCCGACGAGCCGCAAACGGCATGCGATCGGCGCCTATCCAGTCCCGACCCGGAAGCGTCCAGGCGCCATCTTGCCATCACCGCGGTCCACCCGCGCAAGTCGTCCAGCAAACATGCAGGTCAGATCAAGAGGTCTCCAAGGCGCATCTGCGGACTGAGCTGGGCCGCGGCCTACCCGCGCGGACTGTCGCGCCACGTCGCAGGGCTGGGGACTCTACCTCGTGCTGTTGTACCGTTACGCTACGCAACGCCGGGGAGAAGGCAGGGTTCGTCATCCAGCAGTTCATGATGCGGTTGAGCAGCAACCTGCGCAGATTCCGGTGGGTGGTCTTCGCGGCGTGGCTGCTACTGCTGGTGCCCTCGGTGTACCTCGCGCTGAACCAGTCGAGCAATCTGACCGGCGGCGGCTTCGAGGTCGCCGGCTCACAGTCGCTGCACGTCGAGTACGAGACCGAGGACCACTACCCCGACCAAGGCGCCTCCCCGCTGGCGTTGGTCGCGGCCCCCCGCGCGGACGCCTCGTTCGAGGACATGAACGTAGCCGTGGCGCAGTTGGAGCGAATCGCCGCCGAGATCCCCAACGTCAAGGTCGTCCCCACCCCGCAGCAGCCGCCGCCGCAACCGGACCGGCCCTACGTCGTCACCCTCCAGACGGACTTCGACAGCGGCAGCGTCGACGTGGCCAAACAGTTGCGCGCCAAGGTCGGCATCAACGGTGACCAGCCTGGGCAGATCGACAACGGCAAGGTCAGGCTCTACGTCATCGGGCAGGGCGCCCTCGGCGCCGCGGCCAGCGAGGCCACCAAGCACGACATCGCCCAGGCCGAGAAGTGGAACCTTCCGATCGTCCTGATCGTCTTGCTGGCCGTCTTCGGATCGCTGGCGGCCGCGGCGATGCCACTGGTGCTCGGCATCTGCACCGTCGTGGTGACGATGGGGCTGGTCTATCTACTCTCGATGTACACCGAGATGTCGGTGTTCGTCACGTCCACCGTCTCCATGTTCGGCATCGCGCTGGCCGTCGACTACTCGCTCTTCATCCTGATGCGATTCCGGGAGGAACTGCGGTCCGGTCGGGATCCGGCGCAGGCCGCCGATGCCGCGATGGCGACCTCCGGTCTCGCGGTGCTGCTGTCCGGGTTGACCGTGATCGCCTCGATGACCGGCATCTACCTGATCAACACCCCGGTGCTGGCCTCGATGGCCACCGGCGCCATCCTCGCCGTCGCGGTGGCGGTGTTGACGTCGACCACGCTCACCCCCGCTGTGCTGGCCACCTTCGGCAAGGCGGCCGCCAAACGTTCGTCGTGGCTGCACTTCTCCCGGCGACCCGATACGACGCAGTCGCGGTTCTGGACCCGCTGGGTCGGGTGGGTGATGCGCAGGCCCTGGCTGTCCGCGATCACGGCGGCGGCATTCCTGCTCACCCTCGCCGCGCCGGCATTCGCGATGACGCTGGGCAACAGCCTGCAGCGGCAATTCGAGCCGACCCACGAGATCCGCGCCGGCGTCAACGCCGCCGCCGAGGCACTCGGACCGGGCGCGCTCGGGCCGGTGCGAGTGCTCGTCACGTTCCCGACCCTCACCGCCAATGAGGCGCAGAACGCCGCGGCGCTCGACGCGGTGCGGCAGGAGATGGCGCAGGCACCTGCCGTGATCTCGGTGTCGCCACCGGTATTCAGCGACGACAACCACAGTGCATTGCTGTCCGCGGTGCTATCGGTGGACCCCGAGGACATGGCCGCGCGCGACAGCATCGACTGGATGCGCGAGAAGCTCCCAGGGACGGCCGGCCCGCGGGTCAGCGTCGACGTCGGCGGACCCACCGCGCTGATCAAGGACTTCGACGACCGGGTGGCCGCCACCCAGCCCGCGGTGTTCGGGTTCGTGGCGCTGATCGCCTTCGTGATGCTGCTGATCTCGATCCGGTCGGTGTTCCTTGCCCTCAAGGGCGTGCTGATGACGGTGCTGTCGGTGTCGGCGGCGTACGGCAGCCTGGTCGCGGTCTTCCAGTGGGGCTGGCTCGAAGCGCTTGGCTTCCAACGGATCTCGTCGATCGACAGCACCATCCCGCCGCTCGTCCTCGCGATGACCTTCGGGTTGTCGATGGACTACGAGATCTTCCTGCTGACCCGCATCCGCGAACGGTTCCTGCAGACCAACAACACCCGCGACGCCGTCGCCTACGGGGTGAGCACCAGCGCCCGCACCATCACCAGCGCGGCGCTGATCATGATCGCGGTGTTCATCGGGTTCGCGTTCGCGGGCATGCCGCTGGTGGCCCAACTCGGCGTGGCGTGTGCAGTGGCGATCGCGGTGGACGCCACCGTCGTGCGACTGGTCCTGGTGCCTGCGCTGATGGCGATGTTCTCGCAATGGAACTGGTGGCTTCCTGGCTGGCTGGACCGGATCCTGCCGTCGGTGGACTTCGAGAAGCCGCTGCCGAAGGTGGACATCGGCGACCTCGTCATCATCCCCGACGACATCTCCGCGCTGGGCCCGTCGGGCTCCGACATCCGGATGGTGGTCAAGTCGGCGGCGAAGCTCAAGCACCTCGCGCCCCAGACCATCACCGTCGCCGACCCTCTGGCGTTCAGCGGTTGCGTGCAGACCGGTCGCGTGCTCGGCGCCCTCGTCAAGGTCGGCGGCGAGCCAGGGGTTCCGACGACGGGCCGGACGTCGGGCCGGTTCCACTGGGCGAACGGCACCCGCAACGGCGCAGGGCCGACCAAGGCGATTCCTTGCCGGGCCGTGCATCCGGTGACCATGTGGCGCGGTCGGCTCTCGGTTGCGCTCGACGCGTTGGCGACCGCCGCCGCGGATACCGACCGGCCGGTGGTGGAACGTCGCAGCCCGATGGAGACCACCAACGTGCAACTGCCGACCGGGGACAGGTTGCAGATCCCGACCGGCGCGGAGACGTTGCGACTGAAGAGCTACCTGATCATGTGCCGCAACAGCGCCAAGGATTTCGCTGAGCTTGCCGATCTCGTCGACTCCATGGAAACTCAGACGGCGGCGGTGGTGCTGGCGCGGATGGACCGGTACTACTCTGGTCAGCACGCGAGAAATCAGTGGGTGGCCACACAGCTGGTGCGCCGGCTGGCCGACCCCCACCCTTCGGACGTGGACGACGATTCGATGTCGGGCCCGGACGCGGAGGCCGACTGGGCACGAGTCAGGCAGCGTTGCCTGTCAGTAGCAGTAGCAATGCTGGAGGAGGCGAGGTGACGTTGGCTGCCGACGCGCGTCGCGACTCTGACGCCGGCCGACCGGCTGCCACGGCCCGCCGTCGTGTGGAGGTCGACAACCGGCCGGTCGAGTTCTGGCCGACGTCGTCGATCCGGGCCGCCCTGGAGACCGACGACCTCACGGTCTGGCAGCGCATCGTCGTCGCGATCAAGCGCGACCCGTACGGCCGCACCGCCCGCCAGGTCGAGGAGGTGCTGGAATCCGCACAGCCGTACGGCGTTTCGAAGGCACTGGCCGAGGTGCTGCTCCGTACCCGCGAGCACCTGGAGGCCAACGAACGCGCCGAAGTGGGCCGCCACGTTCGGCTGCTGCTGGACCGTTCCGGTCTGGGTCCACAAGAGTTCGCGTCGCGCATCGGCGTGCCTGCCGACCAGTTCACCGCCTACCTCGACGGCTCGACCAGTCCGTCGGCATCGCTGATGATCCGCATCCGCAGGCTGTCCGACCGGTTCGCCAAGATGCGCAGTGAGCGCGCCGACCGGTCCGGCTGACCATCCCATCTGATCGCGCACCGTGCCCGACACGTTCGTCCTGATCCCCGGAGCGGGAGGCAGCGCGTGGTACTGGAGTCGCGTCACCCCGCTTCTGGCGGCGGCCGGCGTTGACGGCCTCGCCGTCGACCTCCCTGCGGCCGACGACTCCGCGGACCTCACCACGTACGCCGACGTGGTCTGCGCCGCCGTCGCCGATGTCAGCGGGCCGCTGGTGCTGGTCGGACAGTCGATGGGAGCCTTCACCGCGCCGATGGTGGCCGACCGGGTCGGCGCATCACTGATCGTCCTGGTCAACCCGATGGTGCCGACGGTGGGCGAGTCGCCGGGACAATGGTGGGACACGACAGGACAGGACCGCGCGATGGCCGAGTACTTCCGTCGAATCGGCCTGCCCGACAAGGAATTCGACCCGGTCGAGGACTTCTTCCATGACGTACCGGCGGACGTTCGCGAAGAGGCGTTCAGTCAGCCCGAACCCCGTCAGTCCGACACCCCGTTCGGCCAGACGTGGCCGCTGGACGGATGGCCGGACGTGCCCACCCGGGTGGTGGCAGGCAGCGACGACCGGTTCTTTCCGCTGGAGTTCCAGCGCCGGGTGGTCCGCGAACGCCTGGGTCTGGACGTCGACGTGCTGCCCGGTGGGCATCTGATGGCACTGAGTCGGCCGCGCGAGCTGGCCGACCACCTGTTGCAATTGCGCTGAGGGCTGTGAGATTCGGGCTGATCACAACCCTGTGCTCGATCTCGACGAGCACCTAGGCTGCACACCCGTGACTGACCGAACCTACGGACTGGCCACCCGCGCGATCCATGCCGGCCAGCGCCCGGACGCAGGCACCGGCGCCCGCGTCGTCCCGATCTACCAGAACGCGAGCTTCGTGTTCAACGACACCGACGACGCGGCCAACCTGTTCGCGCTCCAGAAGTACGGCAACGTTTATAGCCGCATCGGGAACCCGACCGTCGCCGCGTTCGAGGAGTGCATCGCCAGCCTCGAGGGTGGTCTCGGAGCGGTGGCCACCGCGAGCGGACTGGCGGCCCAGTTCGCGGTGTTCGCTGCGCTGGCGGGCGCCGGTGACCACATCGTGGCGGCGGGCAGCCTGTACGGCGGCACCGTCACCCAACTGGACGTGTCGTTGCGGCGCTTCGGCGTGGACACCACGTTCGTCACCGGAACCGACCCGGCCGACTACGCGGGCGCGATCACCGACCGCACCCGGCTGGTGTACGCCGAGGTGATCGCCAATCCGTCCGGCGAGATCGCCGACCTGGCCGCACTGGCGGAGGTCGCCGACGACGCCGGCGTGCCGCTGGTCGTGGACGCCACCGTCGCGACACCGGCGTTGTGCCGGCCGATCGAACACGGCGCCGACATCGTGGTGCACTCCGCGACCAAGTTCATCGGCGGCCACGGCACGACGCTGGGCGGCGTGGTCGTCGACTCGGGAAGATTCGACTGGGGTGCAGGAAGATTCCCTCAACTCACCGAGCCCGTCGCGTCGTACGGCGGGCTGAGCTGGTGGGGCAACTTCGGCGAGTACGGCTTCCTGACCAAGCTGCGCAGCGAGCAACTGCGCGACCTGGGCGCGAGCCTGGCACCGCAGTCCGCGTTCCAGTTGTTGCAGGGAGTGCAGACGCTGCCGCAGCGGATGGCCGCGCACGTGGCCAACGCCGGCCGGGTCGCCCAGTGGCTGGAGGCCGACCCCCGGGTGGAGTACGTGCGTTGGGCCGGGCTCCCATCGCACCCGCATCACGACCGCGCCGCCCACTACCTGCCCGCCGGACCGGGGGCGGTGTTCGCGTTCGGCGTCCGCGGCGGCAGGGCCGCAGGAGAGCGGTTCATCAACGCCGTCCAGCTCGCCAGCCATCTGGCCAACATCGGCGACGTGCGCACGCTGGTCATCCATCCCGCCAGCACCACGCACCGCCAGCTCACCGACGACCAGTTGCGCGCGGGCGGCGTCGGCCCCGAACTCATCCGGATCAGCGTCGGCATCGAGGACGTCGACGACATCCTCTGGGACCTCGATCAAGCCCTGACAGAAGCCGCGAAGGCCGATGAGTCGCTTGCGCGAAGAGAATCAGCAGATGAGTGAGCCACGCACCTGGACCGGGCCCGACGCGCTGCAGCGGCAACGGATCCTTCGCGAGACCCGCACCGTGGCGATCGTCGGGGCCTCGGCGAACCCTTCGCGGGCAAGCTATTTCGTGTGGACGTACCTGACGTCGACCAGCGACTACGAGGTGTACCTGGTCAATCCGACCATCACCGAGGTCGAGGGCACGCCGGTGTATCCGAGCCTGGCCGAGTTGCCGGTGGTGCCCGATCTGGTCGACGTGTTCCGTCGTCACGACGATCTTCCTTCGGTACTGAAGGACACCGTCGCGGTCGGGGCGAAGACCATCTGGCTGCAGTTGGGGCTGTGGCACGAACAGGTCGCCCGCGACGCCGAGGCCGCGGACCTGCAGGCGGTGATGGACCGGTGCCTGAAGATCGAGCACGCCCGGTTCCACGGCGGGCTTCACCTCGCGGGATTCAACACCGGCGTGATCGATTCGCGCAGGCCGCGCTAAACGGTGCTAGCCGAGCCGCGCACTCGTCGGCGCGGCCGAAGCCACTCGGTCGGGGTCATCGCACGCAAGCAGATCGAGAAGCAGACCACGCACGAGGGCGAGTTCGCGGGTGGCCCGTGCTTCGGCAAGCCGGCGTGGCGTCGAGGGTTGAGCCGCGATGAGCAGATCCAGCCAGTCCCGTGCCGTTTCGGCGGCAAACCCGGTCCACGGCCCCGGCTCGCGGCTCAATGATTGCAGGAACGCTTCGTAGGTCAATCGCACCATCGGGCGTTGTTCCGGGGCGGACAACGTCGCCCACAGTCGAGAGACCAGCAGGTCGAAATCGCCGGGTTCGAGTGCGCCGTCGGTGGCGAGAGCCCCGGCGACCAGGGCTTGCTGTTCGCGGCGGGCTCTTGCCAGCAGCTCGCGAACCAGCCCCTCCTTGCTACCGAACAGGTACAGCAACACCCGGGGGCTGGTTCCGGTGGCGGCCGCGAGCGGACGAAGCGAGAGCCCGTTCAGCCCCCGGTCCACGACGTAGGCGTAACAAGCGTCGAGGAGCTGATCACGTCGTGGCGACGTGCTCGCCGGGGTGGACATGGCGGCGCTCCTTCCGGTCGGCGTGGAACGGCGACATGGCCTAATCTAACTGAAACGGCTGTTTCAGTGGGTGAGGATATGACTCGGTGCGCAGACTTTTCACTTGACGGGCGCCGGGCGCTCGTTACCGGGTCGGCACGGGGCTTGGGCCTGCAGATGGCGCGCGGCCTGGCGAGGGCCGGCGCTCACGTCGTGCTCAACGGACGCAATCCCGCCGCCCTGACCGCGGCGGCCGCGCGGCTTCAGTCCGAACGATTCGACGTCACCACCGCGGCCTTTGACGTCGCCGACCTCGATGACGCACGCAGGGCCGTCACCGAACTCGAACCCATCGACATTCTGGTGAACAACGTTGGTCAGCGCGACCGGCGCGGCGTTGACGGACTGTCGCCTCGTGATCTGGCCCGAATGTTCGACGTGCATCTCGCTTCGGCGTATTCGCTGAGCCAATGCGTCGCCGCCAATCTGGTCGAGCGCGGACTCACGGGGCGGATCATCAACATCTCGTCGGTCATCGGCCAACTGGGCCGTTCCGGCGATGTCGGCTACGCCGTGATGAAGGCCGGCCTCGACGGGCTCACCCGAGCATTGGCGGCGGACTTGGGTCCCCGATCGATCACCGTCAACTCCGTGGCACCGGGAACGTTTGCGACCGAAGCCAATTCCGCACTTGCCGCCGACCCAACGTGGAGTCAATGGCTTCAGACGCGAACCGCACTCGGCCGCTGGGGACGCCCCGAAGAAATAGCGGGCATCGTCGTCTTCCTGGCGAGCGAAGCCTCGTCCTTCATCACGGGCCAAACCATCGCCGTCGACGGCGGTTTGACCACGGCCTTCTAGCGTTCAGCTCTTCAGCGCGCGTTGATCGGCGTCACGTCGACCACCAGCCACTTGCCGCCGGCCTTGGTCAGGGTGATCCGCAGGGCAAGCACCGCGACGTCCGGCGGCTTGCCCGGCACGTTCTGGGTGCCCCGCATGACCACGGCGACGCTGGCCGCCGCGGGCCCGATCGCCTCAACGCCCGCCGAGATGGTGTTGGCCTGCCCTGCGATGTTCTTGCTGGCCAATTCCTTTGCCACCTGGGCGAACTCGCTCCGGTATGCCTCGGCGCGTTCGGGGGTCATCAGGCCGGTCGCCCGGTCGATCGACGCGTTCGGATCCTGCGGCGTGAAGGTGGCCGACGCCTCGGCCACGCTGCTGGCGATCCCGACGACCTCGGCGGCGTCGTCGCGCATGGCGCGGTCCGGGACCGTCCAGCGGGTGTAGCCGACCACTACGGCAGCCACCAGGACGGCCGCGGTCAGGCCGACGACCATCAACCGCAAGACGGGACCTTCGTCGTCGGTGCCAACGGTGACGCCGTCGCGGCGGTACAGCACGAAGTCGACGATCATGCCCTGCACGATCAACAGGCAGAGCACCGAGCAGACCGCGACCCACCACAGCGGCCAGGCCAGCGCGAGGCCGACGAACACCAATCCCGCGATCGCGGCCAACGGCGCAAGGACGTCGAACGCGACGACGCGCAGCCAGTTCCTCATCGGATGGTCTCGAGCCGGGAGATCAGCAGCTTGCCGTCGACGTCGGACACCCCGAGCCGCAGGTTCCAGCGCACCGGTTGCGGCTGGGCACCGCCTGCGTTCTGACTCCTCGACGTGGCGACCACGAGCACGGTGTCGGTGCGCGACGCCACGGTCGACAGTTCGGGCTGCGGCGCCTGCGCACCGGACGGGCCCGGCTGCTGGTGATGCAATGATTCGATCGACACCGAGTCGACCTGGCCCACGGTCTGCGACTTCAGCTTGAGTATCAACTGCTTGAACGGATCGACCGTGGCCTCGAAGTCGGCGTTGAGTTGGCCCACCGTGCCGTCGTGCAGCGTCCGCAGGCTGGTGTCGACGGTGTCGGAGTTCATGTTGATCAGCACGTTGGTCCAGTCGGCGGCCGCCTGCAGCACGCTGGTCTGGTAGCTGAGCTCGTCGGTCTCGCTGCGGTGGCCCGACCAGATCAGCAGCCCCAGCACGACGGCGGCCACCGACACCAGGCCGAGCACCGCCGAGCCGATGCCGTAGCCAGTGAAGACGCCTCCGCCGCGATCGGTGCGCTCCGTGTCGGGCTCGTCGGGCATGGCCGTGAGGCTACCTGGCGGAAATCCCACCTCCTGCGGGCGTCTGGAAGGATGTGGGAGTGACGCTCAATGCAATCAACGTCGGAGCGGCCCCGGCCGCGACATCCAGATCCGGTATCGACCTGACCTACGTCGACGCCGATGCCCGCCCCCAGGACGATCTGTTCGGCCACGTCAACGGTCGCTGGCTGGACGACTACGCCATCCCCGCCGACCGGGCCACGGACGGCGCGTTCCGGTTGCTCGCCGACCGCGCCGAGGAACAGGTGCGCGACCTGATCACCGAGGCCGCCGCTACCAAGGCTCCCGCGGGCACCGACGAGCAGCGGATCGGCGATCTCTACGCCAGCTTCATGGACGAGGACGCCGTCGCCCGGATCGGGCTACGGCCGCTCCTCGACGAGCTCGCGACCATCGACGCCGCCCCGAGCGCCGAGGCGTTGACCGCCGTACTCGGTGGCCTGCAACGCACCGGCGTCAGCGGAGGCACCGGGGTGTACATCGACACCGACTCCAAGAACTCCACCCGCTACCTGGTGCACCTGTCGCAGTCCGGTCTGGGCCTGCCCGACGAGTCGTACTACCGCGACCCACAGCACGCCGAGATCCTGGCCGCCTACCCGGGCCACATCGCAAGGATGTTCGCGCTGGTGTTCGGCGGGGATCCGGAGTCACACGCGGACGTGGCCGCCCGCATCGTCGCGCTGGAGACCGAACTGGCCGCCGCGCACTGGGACGTGGTCAAGCGCCGCGACGCCGACCTGACCTACAACCTGCGCACCTTCGCCGATCTGCCCGCCGAGGCCCCCGGCTTCGACTGGTCGGGGTGGGTCACCGCGCTGGGCACCTCGCCTGCGGCCGTCACGGAGGTGGTGGTCCGCCAGCCCGACGTGCTGACGTCGTTCGCCGCGCTGTGGTCGGACCGGGACCTCGAGGACTGGAAGCGGTGGCTGCGCTGGCGGCTGATCAGCTCACGCACCGCGATGCTCACCGACGAGCTGATCGCCGAGAACTTCGACTTCTACGGCCGCACCCTGAGTGGCACAGAACAGATCCGCGACCGGTGGAAGCGCGGCGTCGGCCTGGTGGAGGGCCTGATGGGCGATACGGTCGGCAAGCTCTACGTCGAGCGTCACTTCCCGCCCGACGCCAAGGCGCGGATGGACGATTTGGTGGCCAACCTGCGCGAGGCATACCGAGTCAGCATCAGCGACCTGGACTGGATGACGCCGGAGACGCGTGAACGCGCGCTGGCCAAGCTGGACAAGTTCACCCCGAAGATCGGCTACCCCGTCCGCTGGCGGGACTACTCCGCGCTGGTGATCGACCGCAACGACCTGTACGGCAACTACCGGCGCGGCTACGCCGTCGAGTACGACCGGGACCTGGCCAAGCTGGGCGGCCCGGTGGACCGCGACGAATGGTTCATGACGCCGCAGACCGTCAACGCCTACTACAACCCAGGCATGAACGAAATCGTCTTCCCCGCAGCGATTCTGCAGCCGCCGTTCTTCGACGCCGAGGCCGACGATGCCGCCAACTACGGCGGCATCGGCGCGGTGATCGGGCACGAGATCGGGCACGGGTTCGACGACCAGGGCGCCAAGTACGACGGCGACGGGAACCTCGTCGACTGGTGGACCGACAGCGACCGCGCCGAGTTCGGCTCCCGCACACAGGCGTTGATCGAGCAGTACGAAGGCTTCGTGCCCCGCCAATTGGACGGACAGCACGACGCACATGTGAACGGCGCGTTCACCGTTGGCGAGAACATCGGCGATCTCGGCGGCCTTTCAATAGCCCTGCTGGCCTACCAGCTCTCGCTCGGCGACAAGGAGGCACCGGTTATCGACGGACTGACCGGCGTACAGCGGGTGTTCTTCGGCTGGGCGCAGGTGTGGCGCACCAAGTCCCGCGACGCCGAGGCCATCCGGCGGTTGGCGATCGATCCGCACTCGCCGCCGGAGTTCCGGTGCAACGGTGTGATCCGCAATCTGGACGCGTACTACGACGCGTTCGAGGTCAGCGAATCCGACGGGCTGTACCTGGAGCCACAGCGCCGGGTGCGGATCTGGAACTAACGCGCCGATGAGCCAGATACGGGGCCGGGTGTGGCGGGCGGGCAAGTCGCAGGACGACTTCGAGTTCGCCTCCATTTCCGACTATCTGGTCGAGAAGGACACGCTGGTGTGGGCCGACATCTACGACCCGGATCACGCCGCGCTGACCGAGCTGGCCAAGGAGGTCGGCTTGAACGACTGGGCGGTGGAGGATGCGGTCGCCGACGCCGAGCGCACCAAGGCCACGGTCTACCGGACGCACACGTTCTTCACGGTGTACGCGGTTGCGGAGGCCGATCCGGCTGACGACACCGAGTCGGCGCTGTCGATGCACCGCATCTCGGCGTTCGTCCTGCCGCAGGCCCTGATCACCGTGCGGCTGTCCCCAACAGTGTCATCCCCCGTCGCTTCGCTCGCCCCCTGGTCATCCCCTGGTGCTTCGCTCGCCCCCGGTGATGACATCGATGCCATCTCCCAGCGTTTCGACGAACTCGGCGGGCAGGAGTACGGCGTCGGCGCGCTCGTCCACGGGCTGCTCGACGTCGTGGTCGACGGCCACTTCGCGGCGGTGCAGTGCCTCGACGACGCCGTCGAGTCGATCGAGGACGACTTGTTCGCCGATTACAGCCCGAAGTCCGGGCTGCAGCGGCGCACCTTCCGGATACGCAAGGATCTGGTCGAGCTGCGCCGGGTGGTGCTGCCGATGCGGGAGGTGGTCAGCGCAATTCAGCATCGCCGGCTCGACGCCAAGACCGCGCCGGAACTCGATCCGCTGTACGCCGACCTGTACGACCACGTGCTGCGCGCCTCGGAGTGGACCGAGTCGTTACGAGACATGGTGAGCACGGTGTTCGAGACCAGCCTGAGCCTGCAGGACGCCCGGCTGAACACCGTGATGAAGAAGCTGACCGGATGGGCGGCCATCATCGCCGTGCCGACCGCGATCACCGGCTTCTACGGCCAGAACGTGCTGTACCCCGGAATCCAGACCGTCGGCGGGTTCGTCACCAGCACGGCGATCATCGTGCTGCTGGTCACCGTGCTGTACGTAAACTTCAAACGACGAGACTGGTTGTAACGCAGCCCGTTCGGGGATTCTTAGAACATCTGCCAGTCCGACGCGCCGTCGGGCTGGGTGTAGGTGCCCTTCGAGTTCTTGACGACGATCGCATCGCCGCTGCCGAAGTTGTCGTAGAACCACTTCGCGTTGTCCGGGCTGATGTTGATGCAGCCGTGGCTCACGTTCCGCTTGCCCTGGTCACCGACCGACCACGGCGCGCTGTGCACGAAGTTTCCGCTGTTATCGATTCGCACGGCGAGCTGCACATTCAGCTTGTAGCCGTTGGCCGAGTCGACAGGCACACCGTACGTCGAGGAGTCCATGACGATCGTGGGGAACTTCTCGAGCACGTAGTACGTGCCATTGGGGGTCGCATGTCCGCCGGCCGCCATACCCATCGACACCGGGATGGTCTTCTCCACCTTGCCGTTACGCGAGATGGTCATCTGGTGTGTTGCGTCGTCGATGGTGGCCACCAGCTGCTCGGGAACGGTGAAACTCGACCTGGTGCCGCCT
>NZ_JAVRPS010000120.1:0-34204 GCF_032162105.1 Mycobacterium sp.
CGTACGACGTCAACGGCGGTATCCGCCATCTGTTCCGAGGTGCCAGCGACTACGTCGGCGTTGACCTGGATCACGGGCCCGGCGTCGACAGGGTCGGGGTTCGGCCACGAGGTCGACGACCCGGACCCGTAGAAAATCGTCTCACGGAGTAGTTTCCGGGGGAAGTATCCATAGCCGATCTTGCACATTCTCAACACTCTGGCTGCCGCTTTGTGCCATCGATTCCGCTGGATTCGGTAAAAGTCCCATACGTCAGGACCGCCCATTTCGGCTGACTTGCTCGCGGTGGCAGTCGCCTCTCCAGCTCGGAGCCGCCCTGCTCGGCCACTGAGTCCAACCCGCGACTTCGACGGCTAAGGCTCCAGCAGTTGCAGAAGGTAAGCGCCGTATCCCGACTTCACCAGGGTGTGTGCCCGACTGGCTAGCTGTTCGTCGTCGATGAAGCCCAGCCGCCAGGCGACTTCCTCCGGCACGCCGACCTTCAGGCCCTGCCTGCGCTCGATGGTGCGCACGTAGTCGCTGGCGTCCAGCAGCGAATCGAAGGTGCCGGTGTCCAGCCACGCCGTGCCGCGGGCCAACACCTCGACGGCCAGCCGGCCCCGGTTGAGGTAGATCTGGTTGATCTCGGTGATCTCGTACTCACCCCGGTCCGAGGGGCGCAGCGACCGAGCGATCTCGACGACGTCGTTGTCATAGAAGTAGAGCCCCGGCACGGCATAGTGCGATTTCGGGGTCGCCGGCTTCTCCTCAAGCGACAGCACCGTGCCGTCGTCGCCGAACTCGACGACGCCGTAAGCCGACGGATTGGCCACCCGGTAGGCGAAGATCGCGCCGCCGCTGACATCCCGGAAACGGCTCAGGCTGGTGCCCAGGCTCGGGCCGTAGAAGATGTTGTCGCCCAAGATCAAGGCCGCCGAATCGTTGCCAATGTGGTTGGCGCCGACGACGAAGGCCTGGGCCACGCCATCGGGGCGATCCTGTATCGCGTAGGTGATGTTGGTGCCGAACATCGATCCATCACCGAGCAGGCGGTGGAAGGCCGCCACGTCGCCGGCGGTGGTGATCACCTGAATGTCGCGAATCCCCGCCATGATCAGCGTGGAAAGGGAGTAGTAGATCAGCGGCTTGTCGTAGACGGGCAGCAGCTGCTTACAGACGCCCATGGTGATCGGGTACAGACGCGTGCCCGAGCCGCCGGCCAGGATGATCCCGCGCATGGAAGCACACTAGCTGGCCGGGTCACGTCGCTCGTCGTCGTGCCGCGCAGCCGTCCGGCGCCGTCATCCGTTGGCGCGCAAATCTGGCCGACATTCCAATAACTCTTGCCTATCGAATTGCTTGGGCGCTCTCACCGTCTGCAATTGATGCAACTCCTGCTTGACGGAGTCCCGTAAGCCCAAACCGTGGGAGTGATGTACCGTCAGCGCAGGCTCGAGCACGATTCCAAAGCCATTCTTCAGCATCAATTCCGCTAGCGCAGTGTCCTCGCCGCCCGTTTCGTAGGTGATCGTGTCCCCGTCTTCGACGCTCGGAGTCTGCGGAGTACTTGCGCCGACCAAGCTAGCGGTCACCGTGCACCGCAGCGCGCCACCGCGATCCCGGCCACCGGTCGGTCACTGCGTCATCTCCGTATGTCGCCGATAGTGGACTCAGAGGCGTGCGTGGTCAGGTTCTGTGCCGAACCGGAATCTGCGTCCGGTGATCTCTGCGGCGACTATCCGCACGTAGCGCGGTTTGATGTTGGGAATCCAGGACAGAAGCTGAGCCCGTTCGGCGCCTTCGAGATCCGCGCTGGTCGACAGCAACTGCGCCCTGCCTTTGACGACAACACTCCAGCCTTCTTCGACATTGTGCTCGTCGACTTCGAACGCGACTCGGTCATCTATCACTGCACTCAACAGCTTGGTGCCTTCGGCGGTGCGGAACAGGATGGTCGGCCGCTGAACGACGAAGTTGACCGGAAAGATCTCGGGCTGGCCGGCCACGCTTGTGACCAAACGGCCCAGCGTCATACTGGCCAGCAGGTACCAGCTCTCGTCGTCGCTAAGAACGGTGATCGGCTCTACATGTGTGGACATGATTCCTCGGTAGAACGTTGAATGGTGCTGATTACGAACAGATCCGGAGTCGCGCTTGCTTTCATCGGCGTTGGCATCCGCGAACGCTCATGACGGAGCAGTTGGTGTGGTGAAGCACCACGTCGGCGCGGGGACCGGTGAATTCCGGAACGAGGCTCGGATCGTCGGCACCCGCGACGATCGATGCGGGCGGGAAGGAGCGGTTCATGATGGCACTCCTGGTGTGAAGGGCTCTAGCGGTGTCGCCAGATCGGGCGATAGTGATGACGCTAGTGATGCAGCGGCGATTCTCCTGGAGGCGTTGGTCCTTGAACCGAGGCCTTTAGTCCCCCAGCGTCAATGGTGGCTGAGCTGTCCGCCGTGGCTGAACCGGGCGGCGCGGCGATGGATCCGGTGTTCGCTTCCGCGGGTTCGGTGTGGCTGCCCGGACAGGTGCACCGGATCGGCGTAGAACGCCTTCTTGGTGAACTCGACGAGCGCGAGATAGCCCATGGTGAGGAGTACCAGTGCGGTGAAGAACTGCCACGGCAGCGTGGTGAACCCCAGAGCGCCAGCCAACGGTGACACGGTCACCGCGATCCCGATGGCGATCACCGCGAAGGTTGTCAGTGTTAAGACGCCCCCTGGCCGGCTGCGCACGAACGGCACCCGCCGGGTGCGGATGGCGAAGATGATGAGCGTCTGCGTAGCAAGCGATTCCACGAACCACCCGGTGCGGAACTCCATCGGCGCAGCATGCAGCACCCCGAGCATCAGCCCGAACGTCACGAAGTCGAAGATCGAGCTGATCGGCCCGAATGTAAGCATGAATCGGCGTATGAAGGCGATGTTCCAGTGCGACGGCGCATGCAATTGCTCGTCATCCACGTGGTCGGTGGGGATCGCGAGTTGCGAGCTGTCGTAGAGCAGGTTGTTCAGCAGTATCTGACTCGGCAGCATCGGTAGGAACGGCAGCACGGCGGACGCAGCGGCGGCACTGAACATGTTGCCGAAATTGCTGGATGTGCCCATCAGTACGTATTTGATGGTGTTGGCGAAGATTCGGCGGCCCTCGGCGACTCCGGTCGCGAGCACACCGAGGTCTTTCTCCATCAGCACGATGTCGGCGGCGTCCTTCGCAACGTCGGTGGCGGTGTCGACGGAGATGCCGACGTCGGCTGCATGCAGCGCCAGCGCATCGTTGACGCCGTCGCCGAGGAACCCCACTGACCGCCCGGTTCGTCGCGCCGAGACGATCAGGCGCGCCTTCTGCTCCGGCGAGATCCGGGCGAAGATCGTATGGTTCTGTGTCGCAATCGCGAATTCGGCATCGTCGAGCTGCTCCAGGCGGGCGCCGGTGATGGTTCCGTTCGATACCAAACCCAGCTCGGCGCAGACTCTTTCGGCGACCTGCGGGTTATCGCCTGTGGCGACCTTGACCTCGATACCCAGGGCGGCCAACCGGGCAAGCGAATTACGCGCCGCAGCTTTTGGTTCGTCGGCGAACACCAGGAACCCGTCGAGCGTGAGGCCGGCTTCGTCGGCGGCGGTGATTGCGGTCAGATCCGGTGCCGGTCTGCTGGCCACCGCCACCACACGGCGACCGTCAGCGAACAATGCGGCAACCGTGCTCTGCGCTGCCGCGGGAATGCCGACGCAGTTGGCAATCACCTGCTCCGGAGCGCCCTTGACCACCAGCAGTCGGTGACCGCGGTCGTCGGCCAGCGTCGATGTCGCTCGGCGCACGTGGTCGAACGGCTTCATCGCGATGCGGTGCACCGGGTCTGTCATCAGCCGCTGCGCATCGGGAGACTCCCATAGCGCGGCATCCATCGCGTTGACGCTGACACCTCCGGTGTTCGGATCCACATCGGTGGCCAGCAGGCCGGCCCGCAGTACGGCATCGGCGCGCGCCCCTGCCGGGTCGACGGCATCCACGAGGGTGATTCGGCCCTCCGTCAAGGTTCCGGTTTTGTCAGTGAACAGCACATCCATGTCGCCCAAGTCCTCGATGCATACGAGTCGCTTGACCAGGACCTTGAGCTTCGCCAGACGTCGCGATCCCGTCGCGAGGCTGGTGCTGACCACAGCGGGAAGCAGTTGAGGAGTGATGCCGACCGCGATTGCCAGGGCGAACAGCATCGACTCGATCAGCGGCCTGTGCAGCAGCAGGTTGATGATCAGGATGATCGCGGTCAACGTAAGCGCAACCCAGAGCAGCAGATAGGAGAATCGACGCAACCCGGCCTGGAAGTCCGTCTCGGGGTGACGCTCGCCAAGGCCGACCGCGATCCGGCCGAACTCGGCGCGTGCTCCCGTCGCGTACACCACGCCCACCCCGTCGCCGGCGCTCACGATCGTCCCCATGAAGGCCAGATCGGTCGAATCTGCCAGCACCCCTTCGGAATTCACCTGCTGCGGCCACTTCTCGGCTGCAGTGGACTCGCCGGAGAGGATGCTTTCGTTGCATTCCAGGCCGGTGACATCGATCAACCGCACGTCGGCGGGAACCGCTTCGCCCAGCGCCAGTCGTATCACGTCACCGCGCACCAGATCGGTGACGTCGACTTTCGTGAAGGGTCCGTTGCGGCGCACCAAAGCCGTGTGGTGGACACGCGAATGCAGTTGAGCAGTGGCGCGTTCAGCCCGGTATTCATTGATGAAGCCCAATGCCACGCTCGCCACCAGGATGGCGCCGATGATGCCCGCCTGGATGCTGTCGCCAAGGAAGAACGACAATGCTGCGGTCGCCGCGAGCAATCCCAGTAGCGCGCTGCGCAGTTGGCGCCCGAGTACTGCGACCGCGCTAACCCGATGAGTGCGAAGGGAGTTCGGTCCGTCGCGGGCCAGCCGCGCCGATGCCTCCGTACCGGTCAGCCCGTCGGTCGAGCTGTCGAGCCAGGCCAGCACCTCGGCCACGCTGGCTGAAGATACCCGCGCGGCAGTGAGCGTCTGCTCGGTTGCCGGGCATGCCGACAGGGCAACGGTGTTCACGCGTTGCGGCGACTCACCGACTTGCGGTGAGCAGCACCTTCAACGCTCCGGTGTCGGCGGCGTTGCCGAACACGTCGTACGCAGTCTCGAAGTCGTCCAACTTGAAACGGTGGGTGATCATCGGTGAGGTGTCGAGCTGATGACTCGCGACCAGGCCGATCAATGTGGGCGTTGAGTACGTGTCGACCAGGCCTGTGGTAATGGTCAGGTTCTTGATCCAGATGTCTTCGAGGTGCAGGGTAGCCGGCGCACCGTGGACACCGATGTTGGCGACATGGCCCCCGGGGCGGACCAGTCGCACCGCCATGTCGAAAGTCTGCGGGGTCCCGACTGCCTCCATCGTCACGTCGGCGCCCAGACCGTCGGTGAGTTCGGCGATGACATTCTGGGGATCGTCGCGACCACTGTTGACCACGATGTCGGCGCCGAACTTCCGCGCTGCCTCCAGTCGCGAGTCGGCTAGATCGATCGCAATGACGTGGCTGGGGCTGTATAGCCGGGCGGTGAGAATGGCTGCCAGTCCGATCGGTCCCGCACCGATGATGGCGACCACGTCGGCGGGTCGCACCGTGCCGTTGAGTACGCCTACCTCGTAGGAGGTGGGCAGGATGTCGGCGAGCATGATCATCTCGTCGTCAGTGACCCCGTCCGGGACCGCGTGAGTGGAGTTGTCCGCGAACGGGACCCGCACGTATTCGGCCTGGGTGCCGTCAATTAGGTGGCCGAGGATCCAGCCGCCGCCACCCCGGCATTGCCCATAGCTGCCGCCGCGGCAGTAGCGGCAGCTGCCACAGGACGTGATGCAGGAGACAAGCACCCTGTCGCCGACCGCGAGCTTCTGCACTCCTGAGCCGATCGCGGTGACGGTGCCGACCGCCTCGTGACCGAGGATGCGGCCCGGCGTCACCTCTGGAACGTCGCCGCCGAGGATGTGCAGATCGGTCCCACAGATAGTGACAGCGTCGACCCGCACCACCGCGTCGGTGGGCTCTCGGATCGCGGCGTCGGGCACTTCTTCCCAGGCCCGCTTGCCTGGACCGTGATAGACCAGCGCCTTCATGTGTGTCCCTTCGTCCACGGCCAGATTGTCTGAGCCGCCACAGTTGCTGTCGCTCACGCAGGTGCGATCGCGTTGATCCGTCGTGCCGAAATCCAGAGTCACGGTCATCATCGACTCGATTTGTATGACACGATTCTGCGGCCACGCGGCCGTCCTCGTAATGGTCGAAATACCACATCAACAGGGCAAAGGTCGCCCCAGTGGAGGGGAATTAGACCCTGTTCCTCTGGAGCATCGACTGGTAGGCGGGCGGTGAGTCGGCAGTTTCCTCTAGTGTTGTGCCTGGTGCATCGATTGCACACCACGCCGATTCTGATCCTGGTTACGACCGGTTGGCGTCAGCCGCTCAGATGGCGAGACAACATAGTTCCTGGGCCTCTGCCACGGATTCGGCTACCGGTCGGCTCGTGTTGATGTGGTGGGCATCGCGCCATTCTTCGTCGCTGTCAGACAATGCCGCGGCGATGTCCGGGGTTGCATCCGAGGTGGTGCTGGTGCGTGCCTCGATTCTGGCTGTGGCGGTCTGATGGGTTGCTGCGCAAACGAACTCGAACACTTTCGACGCCGTTTCATCAGCGAGATCATGAACCCGTTGGCGCTGGCGGGCATCGCGCCAAGTGCCGTCGAGGATTACCGATTCACCGCGACACAGGTTCAGCCGTGCGCGGCGCAGCACCTCCTCGTACACGGCACTGACGTTGTCCACACTGTAGAGGCCAGCGTTGAGCACTCCCACCGCACCGGTGAGTGCGCCCGCCTGTTGTAACTCGCGCCGCACATCGTCGGTGGAAATGACCTGTGCACGAACCTGTTCGGCTAATGATCGAGCCAGGGTTGTCTTTCCGGATCCGGGCCCGCCGCCCACGAGGACGATTCGGACGGAGCCGGCTCGAAGGTGACGGGGCGCGATGTCGATGTGTCGCTTCGCATCGTTCGCGGCCTCGGGATGACCTTGGGTGACTCGGATGCAGTCGACCTTGGCTCTGACCACCGCGCGATAGGCGATGTAGAAGTCGGTCAGCGCCGGGGGTGCCGAGTCACCCGCCAGCCGGCCGTATTCGGCCAAGAAGAAGTTGCCGAGGTCCTTGCGACCCAGGAACTCCAGATCCATCGCTAGGAAGGCGGCGTCGTCGATGCCATCGACGTATCGGAGATGATCGTCGAACTCCAGGCAGTCAAGCAGCACGGGTCCGTCTGGCAGGCAGAAGATGTCGTCAGCGACCAGATCTGCGTGTCCGTCGACGATTCGGCGGTCGGCGATGCGCTCGGCAAACAGCGCCCCGCGCCCCGACATGAACTGTGTCGCCCGCCGTTGCACTTCCCGGATCGACTCTGCAGAAACGACCCTTCCCGCGAACCGGTCGAGCTCTGAGATGTTGTCCTTCCACCGGTTGGCGACAGCATCGACGGTGCCGTCCGCGTCGATCGCTTGTCCTCGACCCGCATCGGCGTGAAACCGGGCCAGCACCTCCGCGATGACGTGCAGGTGTCCCTCTACCGGCTCGCCGAGGCTGACCAGGAAGGCGAGCCGAGCGGTGTCCGGATACCGCCGCATGACGATCACCGGTTCGGCCGGACCACCTTTGGGATCGCCGAGGTGGGTGACGCCCAGATAACTGGCCGGCGCCAGTCGGCTGTTGAGGGCGACTTCGTGTTCGCAAGCATGTTCACGCTTCTCCGTTGTGCTGAAATCCAGGAAGTCGGTCGCGATCGGTTTCTTCACCTTGTACGCTCGATCGCCAATCAAAATGACTATTCCCGTGTGAGTTTCGCGTATCTCGGCGGATGCGTTTCCTGCGCCGACAGCTGCCTGAGCCGGCCGGTCGGTCATCGCCGGTGATTGGTTCATGCCACGATCGTGCGCTAGGGGCGACCCCGCGCATAGCGTTGAGAGAACCCGCTAATCAGGCGCAATGTCCTCGCCCCATAGGGACTAAGGACCCTGGTGTCGTCCACCCATGTGTTCAAGGCTTGGCATCAGACACAGAAAGTGGAGGTTGACGATGCCAGACACGATGGTGGATGCCGAAATACTGAAGGAAGCGGTGCATCTTGCGTGCCGGGCGCCTTCATTGCACAACAGCCAGCCATGGCGATGGGTGGCCGACGGTGCCGGACTGCACCTGTTCGCCGATCGCAGCCGCATTCTCTCCGCGACCGACAAGTCGGGGCGGGAAGCCCTGATCAGTTGTGGCGCCGTCCTCGACCATCTCTGCGTCGCAATGGCGGCAGCCGGGTGGACCGCCAACGTCGACAGATTCCCCAACCCGAATGACTTCGATCACCTCGCGTCAATCGATTTCAGCGCTATGGGACTCGTCACCGATGGCCACCGAGGCCGAGCCGATGCCATCCTGCGCCGCCGCACCGATCGGCTTCCGCTCGCCGAGCCGACGAACTGGGCGCGGTTCGAAACCTTGCTGCGGACCGCATTCGACCCCGACGCCACCCATCTCGACGTGATATCCGACGAGCTGCGCCCGCAACTTGCCGAGGCCTCACAACTTACCGAGTCGCTTCGCTTGTACGATTCGTCGTACCACACTGAATTGGATTGGTGGACAAGATCATTCGATGTTTCATTCTTCGATGGCATTTCAGACAGTTCACTGGTGTCGGCGGCCGAAAGCGATCGAGTCGAAATCGGTCGTTCATTTCCTGAGACGCAACATTCCGAACGACGCCCCGGCATTGGAAAAGACCACTCGAAGGTGCTCGTTCTATCCACCGACGAGGACACCCACGATGACGCATTGAGGTGCGGCGAAGTCTTGTCCGCCGTGCTGTTGGAGTGCACGTTGGCCGGGTTGGCGACGTGCACACTGACCCATCTCACTGAGCTGCATTCGAGCCGCAATCTCATCGGCATCTTGACCGGGCGGGCGGCCATGCCGCAGTTGTTGATTCGGGTTGGCGAAGCCCCCGTCCTTGGCGAATTGCCGCACATGACGCCGCGGCGGCCACTTCTCGATGTGCTGAGTGTTCACCGATGACTCGGCGAGGGCATCACCCGTCGATGTGGGGACCAATGACACCCGGATCGGTGACCAATGCCACTGAGATCGTGATCGTGTCGCCGCTAGCGTCTGAACTCTGGAACCGCGAACCCGGGAGCCCACCATGCAAGAGCACCACCGCCCGTCACCGTCAGTGGTCGTGGGTGTCGACGGCTCGCGGGCAGCAGTGCATGCGGCGCTCTGGGCCGCCGACGAAGCGGTCAGCCGCGACATTCCCCTGCGCCTGATCTGCGCCATTCCCCCGGACGGCACGGCGCAAATCGACGCCAGGAACGAGGCACGCAAGCGCGCCACGGCCGAGCTAGCCGTTCGCTATGCACTCGAGGCGGTTGAGGCAACGGAGAAACCGGTAAAGATCGAAGTGGCGATCATCGAGGGCCTTCCGGCCCGGACGTTGGTTGACGCATCCAGATCCGCAGCCATGATCTGCATGGGCCCCGTCGGTGCATCGCATTTTGCGCCGGGCCGCGTTGGCTCCACAGCTGCAACGGTAGCCAAATCCGCGCGCTGTCCAGCCGCCAACCTCCGATGGACGGACCGCGCATCGTCCGCGGAGCGTGGCGCGATACTCGCCGTGGTCGGCAAGGTCCCGGATAGCAACGCTGTGCTCCAGACCGCCATTGACGAAGCGCTGCTGCGCGGTGCGCGACTATGCGTCCTGACGATGTGGCAGTCGCGGTCCGATGACGTCCATGACGGCCGCGCTGCTTTCGACGGAACCCACGACGCACAGGCGCAACTCGATCGGCTCGTCCACGCCTGGGGACGACGGTATCCCGACGTCGCGATCAGCGCTCTGGCGGTACACGGCAGCCTGGTACACCATCTAGTCAACAACCCGGATTCGATTCAACTCGTGGTGATGGGCGCCTGTGACCGCGACGTCGCCGAGCTCGTAGGGCCTGCAGGCAATGCGGCGCTTCAGGCCAAGGATTGCTCCGTCCTCATCGTCAGCAGCCAACACTTGTGACGAGCGGGAGTGCATGATGAGTTCGCAGACGCATGTCGCCGACTTCGGCCGCACCCGCGCTCCGTCATCAGAAGGGCTCGCCATGGTCACGGTCTTCATAGTCGATGACCACGAAGTGGTCCGCCGCGGGCTCATCGATCTGCTGAGCACCGATCCCGGTTTGGACGTCATCGGCGAAGCCAGCTCGGTAGCTCAAGCCCTCGCACGGATACCGGCGTTGAAGCCCGACGTCGCCGTGCTCGATGTCCGGCTGCCCGACGGCAACGGGATTGAGTTGTGCCGTGAACTACTTTCCAAGACACCCGATCTACGCTGCCTGATGCTCACGTCGTTCACCTCGGACGAAGCGATGCTCGACGCCATCCTGGCGGGCGCCAGCGGCTACGTCGTCAAGGACATCAAGGGCATGGAGCTCGCCAAGGCGATCAAAGAAGTCGGGGCCGGCAAGTCACTTCTCGACAATCGCGCCGCGGCGGCGTTGATGGCGAAGCTGCGCGTTGCGGCGGAAACCTCTGACCCGTTGTCGGGTCTGACTGATCAGGAGCGGGTTCTGCTAGATCTGCTCGGCGAGGGGCTCACGAACAAGCAGATCGCGGCGAGGATGTTCCTGGCCGAAAAGACCATCAAGAACTACGTGTCACGACTGCTCGCCAAGTTGGGCATGGAGCGCCGAACACAGGCCGCAGTGTTCGTCTCCAGACTCGACCGTTCGCATACCTCAGACGAATAATTCGGGCTCGGACACCCGCAGGTTCATCGGTGACACGATGGTGTGGTGACCGACGACGTCGGGGCGGGTCGAGACAACGGCGCGCCTCCGCAACGCAACACACTGTCTGCGCTACACCTGCGCGAACTGCTCACCGAGATGCAGGATCGCGTTGAGCAGATTGTCAAGGGCCGAGACCGCCTGGATGGACTCGTCGAGGCCATGCTGGTCGTCACGTCAGGTCTGGAGTTAGACGCCACCCTTCGTACCATCGTGCACACCGCCATCGAGCTGATCGACGCGCGCTACGGGGCGCTCGGTGTCCGCGGTACCGACCACGAGCTCATTGAATTCATCTACGAAGGGATCGACGAACCCACCCGCGAGAAGATCGGCCCCTTGCCGCAGGGCCGTGGCGTGTTGGGGGTGCTGATCGATGAACCGACGCCGATCCGGCTCGACCACCTGGATGACCACCCCGCGTCGGTGGGATTTCCGCGCAACCATCCGCCGATGCGAACCTTCCTCGGCGTCCCGGTGCGCATCCGCGATGAGGTCTACGGGAATCTGTACTTGACGGAGAAGGCGAATGGGCTCCCGTTCAGCGAAGACGACGAAGTGCTGGCGCAAGCCCTTGCCGCTGCCGCCGGTATCGCGATTGACAACGCACGCCTCTACGAACAGTCCCAGGCCCGTCAGGCCTGGATGAAGGCCACCCGTGACATCGGAACCGAACTACTCTCCGGCACCGATCCGACCGCGGTGTATCGGCTCATCGCCGAGGAGGCCCGCAAACTGACCGGCGCAGAAGTCACCTTCGTCGCTGTGCCGATCGATGGTGACGTGCCAGCGTCCGACGTGACCGATCTGTTGATCGTGGAAACCGTCGGCGCCACAATGTCTTCGACGCCCCCCTGGACCATCCCCATCGCGGGTACCGCGATCGGTCGGGCATTCCTCGAGCGCGCTCCCCGACGGTTCGACACCATTGACGTCGGCATCGACGGCATCGGTGGCTCCGGGCCGGCGCTCGTCCTCCCCTTGCGCACCACTGACGCGGTTGCCGGAGTCGTCGTGGCGCTCCGGCGCGACGGGTCGCAGCCGTTCAGCGACGATCAACGCGACATGATGGCCGCCTTTACCGACCAGGCGGCGTTAGCGTGGCAGTTGGCGTCCACCCAGCGCCGGATTCGGGAACTCGACGTCCTTGCTGACCGTGACCGAATCGCCCGCGATCTCCACGATCACGTCATCCAGCGACTCTTCGCCGTTGGACTGTCCCTACAGGGCACCATCCCTCGGGCGAAATCAATTGAGGTGCAGAAGAGACTCTCGGACAGCGTCGACGACCTCCAAGGCGTCATTCAGGAAATCCGTACCGCCATCTTCGATCTGCACGGCACATCGGCGGGCATCACCCGGTTGCGGCAACGGCTCGACGAGGCGGTCGCGCAGTTCTCCGGCGCCGAGCTGCGCATCACGGTGCAGTTCGTGGGACCGCTCTCGGTCATCGACTCCTCGCTTGCCGACCACGCCGAAGCCGTTGTCCGCGAAGCGATCAGCAACGCAGTCCGGCACGCTGGCGCCAGTACGCTGGCGTTGACCGTCACCGTCGATGACGACCTCCGTATCGAAGTCACCGACAACGGGACGGGCATCGCGGGCGATGTCACCGGCAGCGGCCTCACCAACCTGCGCCACCGCGCGCAGGCGGCCGACGGGGAGTTCAGTATCGAGAATGCTCCCGGCGGCGGCACTGCGCTGCACTGGTCGGCACCGCTGCCCTAGGGCTGGCGCGCGACGATCACCGGTGTACGTGCGGACTGCAAAACCGCAGAAGTCACCGAGCCCAAGAGCATTCCGGCGAACCCTCCACGGCCATGGCTGCCGACCACGACCAGTTGAGCATTCACGGACTCCTCGACGAGATGCCGCGCCGGCTTACCGCACACGACGACACGACGCACGGACACGTCCGGGTAGCGCTCCTGCAGCCCCGCCAATCGCTCGGCTAGGAATTCTGTTTCTTCTTGCTTGAGAATCGACCGGTTCAGCCCGGGGACTGAGTAGCCTCCCCGATCACTCCACGCGTGCAGGGCCACCAGATCCACACCGCGGCGTGAGGCCTCGTCGAAGGCGATCGCCGTCGCCCGCTCAGCCGTGGGCGAGCCGTCGACCCCCACCAGTACAGGCAACGTGGCTGGCTGCGGCGTGAGCGGGTCGTCGTGATGGATGACCACTACCGGGCAATGGGCATGGCTCACCAGCCCGGAGCTGACCGAACCCATCAGCGAGCAGCCAAATGCGTCGATTCCACGGCTACCCACGACGATCATCTCAGCCTCCTTGGTCAGGTCGACCAGTGTGGGAACCGTCACCGCAACGAACAACTCCGTGTCGATCTGCAGCCGACCATCACCTCCGGTCGCCGCCTCGGCAATGGTGACCGCATCGGCGAGGATCTGCCTCCCCTGGCTCACCTGCCACGTGGCCAGGTCAGCGGGGACCGGGGTCAGCGACCAGTTCACCGACAGCGCAGGAGCGACGTGTACGACAGTCAATGCCACGTTGCGCATGGCCGCGTCGCGGGCCGCCCAACCAATTGCGACATCGGAATTCGAGGAGCCGTCGACACCGACGACGATCCCGGGATGGGCTAAGGCACTGGGCACTTCGCACTCCCTCGCCGAACTGATCGAATGACACTCTGACTGTAGAAGCTGAGCAGTCCTGCGATCTGGAGGCGATGGTCATCGGACCGACGGTCTTAAGCCCTTCGTGCTCTGGTGCCGCCGCGCATCAGCACTTTGTGGCAGCGGTTCATCGTCAGCGGTATCAAAATGCGCGGTAACCGTCGCCTCGGACGACAGCCGCGCATACACGTCGTGGGCCAGCGAAGCGATCTCGTCATCACTGTGGTCGGGGTACTTCTCGCAGAGCACGGAGACGATCGACTCGAGTTCGTCGGTGACGGTCTTCGTCATCACGGGGCTGTCCCGGCACCGTCCAACCACTCCACGACATCGGACAGATCATGTCGCGGAGTGGAGGGCAGTGGATCAGCATTCACCGGCGCCCAACCGATCCGAAGCAACATTTGTGGGAAGCCGCCGGCGGGGAAGATGGCTTCGCGTATCGATTCCCGGGTTTCGACGACCTCGAGTGGCTCAGTTATCGGGCAGCTCGCCAATCCGATGGCTGCTGCCGTAAGCAGAACGACACTGGTGGCCTCGCCCGCGCGAAGGTGTGCCATTTCGTCGTCATCACTCGTGCCTAGCGCCACCACCACTGCGTTGTCGTCAGCCGACCCGGCTTCCGGTGTCTGACCGAGGGTCGGCCCGGCGAACACACGGCCGGGTAGCGCGGCAGCTGGATCCGGTTTCGGTGCATTCCGGGCGGGAACTCCTGCCTTGGAGTCGTACCGTCCGCTCCACGTCGCGAGTTCGGTCAGGTATTCGTAGTCGGCTGCATGCTGCCGTGCAGCCTGCGCCACCAGTTCGGCCAGGTCGGTGAGCCCTTCCACTCGACGCAGCGTGACACCCGCACGCGCCGCCCGAGCACCCATAAGGGCTAGATCACCGCGCGGCACCGGCCAAGAACTGTAGTGACGCCGATCGGTGCGCCGACGAGGGATGGCCGCCGCCAGCGTCACATCGGCCTCCGAGGCCGTGTAAGCGCGAAGTTCGATGGCCGCCAAGTGTTCGGGGTCACCGGGGTTCGGAAATCGATGGATCTTGGCCTGCCAACCCAGAGCAGCAAGCCCGACAACGCAATGGTTTAGCGACGCACCGCAACTCAGGAGTAGGTCACGGCTGTCTGGGTCGGCACCAGGTAGGTGCCGACTGCAATCCGAATAGAGGTGGAGACTATTTGGGCCTACCCGCCAGCGCCACGGTTGTGAGTTGTGCATCGACGGAGCGCGGACGGCCAACGACAGTGCCGTCTGGATCGTGCCCGTATCGGGAAACTGTGCACTCATGCCGACCGCTACCTTCCGTTCGAACGGAATTCACCTGCCATCCATCGTCCCGCGGTCGGGACGACGTCACCAGAGCCCGAAGACCCTTTCTGCGGGAACCCAGGTCCCAGAAGCATCCGAGTGCCGGTGTCTAAAGTCCTTCGTCAGGCTGGCGATCGACCCTGTCGGCACACCAAAGTCCTGCGAAGAACGGGCGTATGCCTGCGACCCGTCCCGTTCGAGTGACGCATACGTTCCTGCGCACCGTGACCGCTGCAGTACTTCTCGCTGCCGTCGGCGGTGCAGCGAGCCATCGGGCCACCCCAGACAATTCGCGCGACGTGGCGCCGACGACGAGTGCCACCCAGTCGCTGCAAGTGGCCCCCTTCCGCCAATTCGTCAGCCCGGACGGTCGGGGCGGCTACCAGACGGCTGTTGAGCAAGTCGGGAAAGTCGTGGCGATATCCGACTCGTCGCTGACCGCAGCCAGCTCCGACGGAACCACCAAGACCTACCTCATGACGCCGAGCACCACCGCGGTATCGCTTGGATCCGATCACAATGGTTGGGCAAGTGCACAATTCACTGTCAATGACGTCGTATCAATCGTCGGTATCGTCGAGGACGGAACTGCGACCGCCACCGTGATCGCCACCCAAGCCATCGCGAACGGCAACGGACCCCCGATGGATGGCTGACGTTGGAGCACGGAATGAAAACAGATGCCACCGGCCTCGGTTGTCGTCGGCATCGACGGCTCCGAACATTCCTCCATTGCATCTGCGTCGGCATCATCGGGCAAGAATGGGACGCAACGCGTGAAGCACGGCAGGGTCCTCGATCGTCGATGGAATCGGTTCATCCTTACCGTGGGCGATGCCGCGCATGGCCTTTCGTAGGATCTTTCCTGACCTCGTCTTCGGCAGCGCGGCAACGACGTCGACCAGTTTGAACGAAGCAACCGCACCGATCTCGTTGCGTACAGACGCCACGAGTTCGTCTCCGATTCCGTCGGCCGAAGCGCCGACCTTCAACACGACCATTGCCCGCGGAACCTGCCCCTTGATCTCATCGGCAACACCGATTACGGCGCACTCGGCCACGGCGGGATGCGCGGCAAGTACCGCCTCGATCGCACCGGTCGAGAAGCGGTGCCCCGCAACGTTGATCACGTCGTCGATGCGCCCCATGACGAACAGGTACCCGTCCTCATCGATGTAGCCGCCATCTCCAGTGAGGTAGTAACCGGGGTGCTCGCACAGGTACGAGGCAACGAAACGGTCATCGTCTCCCCACAGAGTGGACATTGTGCCCGGCGGCAGCGGCAGCTTGAGGCAGATGACGCCCTCCTCGCCGGATCCACAACCGTGCCCGTCGACGTGCAGGATTCGAACGTCGTAGCCCGGCATCGGCACCGTCGGCGAGCCAGCCTTGAACGGGAGGGGTTCCACTCCCATCGGATTGGCAGCGATCGCCCAACCCGTTTCGGTCTGCCACCAGTGATCGATGACCGGTATCCCCAGCTTCTCCGACGCCCAGTGATACGTGTCGGGGTCGAGCCGCTCCCCGGCCAGGAATAGATGTTTCAGAGCAGAGAGGTCGTAGTGAGCGATATGCGAGCCATTCGGATCTTCCTTCCTGATGGCCCGGATCGCCGTCGGCGCCGTGAAGAGAGCCTTGACGCCGTGTTCGGCGATCACGCGCCAGAAAGCACCCGGATCCGGCGTTCCCACCGGCTTGCCCTCGTAGAGCACGGTCGTCGCGCCCACCAGCAGCGGCCCGTAGACGATGTAGGAGTGACCGACGACCCAGCCCACGTCTGACGCGGTCCAGAAGACATCGCCGGGACCGATGTCGTAGATGTGGCGCATGCTCCACATCAATGCCACCGCATGCCCGCCGTTGTCGCGGACGACACCTTTCGGCCTACCCGTCGTGCCCGAGGTGTACAGCACGTAGAGCGGATCGGTCGCCGCGACCGGTACCGGATCGACCGGCTCCGCATCTGCCATCAACTCGTCCCAGTCGAGGTCGCGGTCGGGAGTCAGCACGCACCGCAGCCGATCCCGCTGGACGATGACGCAGCTGCGGGGTGGGTATTCCGCGGCGTCGAGCGCAGCGTCGAGCATTGGCTTGTACTCGACTGTGCGGGACGGCTCGATCCCGCAGGAGGCCGAGACGACGACCGTGGGCCGAGCGTCATCGATGCGGGTGGCGAGTTCGTGCGGGGCGAAACCACCAAACACCACCGAGTGCACCGCACCGATCCGCGCGCACGCCAGCATGGTGATGACAGCCTCGGGAATCATCGGCATGTACACCACGACACGGTCGCCCTTGTGAACGCCCAAGCTGCGAAGCACACCTGCGAACCGCGCCGTCTCGTCCAACAGACCGGCGTATGTGTAGGTGCGTTGCGAGCCCGTCACCGGGGAGTCGTAGATCAGCGCAGGTTGATCGGCGCGGCCGCCAGCAACGTGCCGGTCCAAGGCGTTCGCGCAGGTGTTGAGTACAGCATCGGGAAACCAGCGGAAGAACGGCGGGTTGGAGTCATCGAGCACGCGCTGCGGCCCGCGGACCCAGGACACTGCCTGCGCCGCCTGAGTCCAGAACGTCGTCGGATCGTCCATGCTCGATTCGAAGAGCTCGTGATAGGCGCCCACCCCACCAGCACTACTTGACGTCGGCAATCCTGAACACACTGTGCTATTGGGCATTTCGTCGTCCTCGTCCTGCTACGCAGCGCCCACGACCGTCGGGGTCTCTTGGAATCTAGCCATCCTGGACGCGATCCGCTGGAGGCCTTCGGCCCCTTTCGTCGGCCATAGGTCCCCATGAGAACTCAGGGGTAGGCCTCCCGAGCCGCAGCAGCACGATCTGATCGTCACCGGCAGCTGTAGACCCGGCAGATTCTCACGCGCCACGCTGCGCAGCGCGAAGAAACGCCGCTGCCAGTACACCGATCTCAACAGCCTCGGTGAGGTCGAAGCACACGGTGACAACGGCAGTCAGCACGAAGATCATCGCCGCAATCACTGCCAACAGCGACCCTGGAATGCCGCCCGCCCACGGCTGGCGTCACACGTCGACGACGCTTAGTACGCCGGGAACCACAGCGGGCCCCAGAAGAAACCCCATGCCTGACGCGTCGGGTCCCAGAACACCTGCGCCGTGGGAGCCCAGAACGGCGGCGGCGGACGATTGCCCCACTGACCATTGTCGTTCCAGGGACCGTTGTTGTTGTTGTTCCAGTTACCGTTGTTGTTGTTCCAGTCGTTGTTCCACCGACCGTCGTTGTCGCCGTATCCGCCGTCGTGTCCGTGTCCCGGCGCCCAAGGTGGCGGATCAGCACTTGCGGTTCCTGCTCCGAGTCCCATCGCGCCAGCGGTCAGGCTGCCCGCGATGGCGACACCGGCGACGAGCTTGTTCCATCGCTTCATCCGTGTTGCCTCCGTATCAGGTCCCCCGACCCGACCGCACTCTTCCGCGCGGCAACTGCTTATACAAGCTTACTAACACGCGTCGGGCGTGTTCTATGCCCGTCCCACAATCAACGGGGTGGATCGCCCCGCCACGCGAAGCTGTTCACGTACTTGGCCATGTCCATCGCCAGTTGCAGGTTCGCGCCCGAGGGGTGCCCGGTACCGAAATCCGGGCTGAACTCGTGGTACGGGCCGACGGCCGCGGCGATCAGCGCCAGGTCGTTCTTGACCGCGACGATGACCAGCAGGCGGAGCCGGGTGTACGTGCCCGTGGAGTCCTGGGGGTATTCGTCGGCGACGACGCCGTATCCCGGCTGATATCCGACTGACGCGTTGGGGATCTCGTAGTCGACCGTGGCGTCGGGGTAGTTCTCCTCGATCAGCTGGTCGGTGATCTGTTGCGGTGTGCGATTGTGGGCGGGCTGCCCGAACAGCACGAGGGTGCCGGTGTCACCGGCGACGAAGTCCAGTACCACTCCGTCCTCGTCCACCGTCGCTTCGTACGCCGTGCCCGCGCCGGGATACGAGAAGGAGAAGGCGCCGTCGGCCGAGGTGAAGCGCGGGTTCGTGGCGATCGGCGAACCCAGTGGTGGTCGCCCGCAATCGGGCGGGCACACGTACCGCGGCGGGGTCGGTGTGATCGCCATCGACACCCCGACCGCGGCAACGGCCGTCAGGCCAAGAACGCTGGCCAAGGTCAGCAAGACCCGGCGAGGCGTGGTCTGGCGTACCGGCGCCGCCGCATACGGCCCTGGCGGCACCGCGTAGGCGACCCGCGCAGTGGACTCCCCCGCGTCGCCCGATTGACGGCGCGGGCGCTCGAGGCGCCGAGCAGCCCGCGACGTTCGCGACGCCGACCGGGCGGCGACCCCACAGTTCGGGCAGAACGCCATGTCGGGAACCACGTGATCGCAATGCGGACACAACACCTGCTCGGCCGGGCTGGTGGCGTCGTGCTCCTCGCGCAGTAACGCCTCCTGCAGCCCAATCCTCAACGCGAGCAACGCCAAAGCTGCGAACACCAGATGCAACCCCAGCTGCAGGCCGTCCGGAATCGGACCGGCTTCCGAGAGCCCCAATCCGGCGAAGAGCACGACCACCGCCAGAACACTCGCGAGAAGCACGCGTGTTCTGTTGAACCACAACGCGGTACCGACCAGGCCACCCGCTGCGAGCGCCATGACGGGCACCGCGACGCCCTGGATGCCCGCCTCGACGAGCAGCGCACCGATCGATCTGTCCTGCGTCGTCGGGCCGGTCGCCAATTGTGGCGCCAAGCGGGCCAGGGTCGCCGCGACGGTGAAGCCGATCGCCCCCACCGATCCGATCACGAACCCATCCAGTGCCTCCCGGGTGCGCGGCCGGAGCCACCGGACCAGCACCGCCGGGACGAGCATGACAAGCACACCGCTGACCGGGATGGTCAGTCCTTCCAACAACGCATGACCCAGGTCCTCCCCGGAATCCATTGCGACATCATAGGAATGCGACACGATCACGCCGATGACCCGCGCCCACCCGGCACCGAGTGCGAGGCCAAGGACGGCGGTCGACGCCAGTGTGCGGATCGGCAGGTCGCGGTGGGCGTCGGTCTCGCGCAGGTAGATGACGAACAGCAGGGGCAACCCGAGAGCTGCCGTCGCGATGAGCGGCGCCTGCCACCGGAGCGCGGTGAAGACGGACAACGCGACGACCAGCGCGACCAGACCGAAGCGGAACGGCGTGCGCGAACGATCCGGCAGCTGCGGGAAGAGCGAACTGACCACTGACATGCGCAGCACGTGCTCGTTCGAGGCTGCCGCGAACGCGCCGATGCGCAGCCGGTCGGCGCGTCGGCCGCCGTGGTGGGCGAAGAGATTCGCCCCACAGGATCCGCAGAACGCGCCGACGGGGACATCCGTCCCGCACGCCGGGCACACCATGGTTGGCACGGCCTCCTGCCCGGCGGGTGGATCGGCGGATGTCATCGGCGAGCCGACCCCTTTTGCAGCTCAAGGAGATTGCGTGCGAGGTTGGCGACGTTCGGACTACCGAGCCCGGTCACCAGGTCGTAGCCGGGAACGGAAACGTCGACGGCGTTGGAACCGAGGCTCACGTCACGGAAGCCGGGCAGGTTGGATCCGGCCGCAACGCGGTACAGAAGTGGGTTCAGATCGCCGACGGCCTTGCCGCCGTTCGCCTGCAGGTATTGGTTCATCAACACCGTCATGGCAGCCCAGATCGGCGCTGACTGTGAGGTTCCCGCGCCGATCCTCGGCTGTCCGTCGTACACGATCCGCACCCCGGTGAACGGATCGGCGACGGCGGAGACATCGGGTGTGAGGCGATGTTCTGGATCCCGGTCGACGGAGACCGAACTCTGATACGCGGGGCGGGGGAACAAGGAAGACACGCCGCCGCTGGTGCCTTGCGACAGCGGACCGTCGACCCACGCCTGCTCCGCCAGCCACTCGCCCTTGGCGTCGGTCGACAACGTGGTTCCGCCAACCGAGATGATCTCGGGCACCGATGCGACCGCGTCGAGCCCGACGTCGTCCGGCCCCGGCGGGGACGCCCAGTCCTCGCCGCCCTTGCATTCCAGACCGCCCGTGTCCCCGCTCGCGTCGAAGATCGCCGTGCCGTGCTTGTGTGCGTTCGCCATGGCAGCCCGCACCGGCACCAGGTCGGCCGCGCGGATCAGCTTGTCGCAGCCCCATCCGATCGACAGGCTCCACACCGCACCGGGGAACTGGCGATCCGCGTCCTCGAACATCTTGGCGATCTTCTCGTAGGCGCCGTCCCCCTCGACGGTCGGACGGGCGTTCACCACCACCATTTGCGCGTCCGGCGCGGTGGCATGGGCCACCTCGAGGTCCATCACCGTTTCACCGTGCGACGGTCCGGGCTGACCATCGATCAGAACGGGGGTGAACTTCGGCAGCCCCGACATCTCGGAGAAGGCGTCCAAATCGCTCTGGTCGTAACCGTCGAACTCGAAGAACACGATGGTCGCACCCTTGCCGGTGAACCCGGCCTCGGCGAGCGGTTTGGCGTTGTAGGTGGTCAACAAGGCATCGGGCGTCAGGCCCTGCTTCGGCACGTCCGCGGGGAGCATTCCCGGCCTCGCCATGTGGTGCGGCGTGTATCCGAGGATGCGACCCAGCGAACTGACGCCGTCGCGCAGCGGCGCTGGTACGTCTGGTTGCTGTGGCGAGGCATAGAACACCTGACCCTTGCGGCCCCGGTAGTCACGTACGGGCACGTCGAACGCCCTGGCCACCTCCTCGGCGGCACCCTCGACGATCGCCCACGTCTCACCAGGACGCCAGCGCACCGAAAGACCGTGCGAATCAGACCATTCGAACAGCCGAACGGGACGGTCCGGGCTGGGCAAGGTGACGGTCAGCTGTGCGTCGCCTGTGCGTGACGGCCCGAGGTCATTGGAACTGGCCAGCAGCGAGGCATAGGGACCGGTGATGTCCGCCGCGCCATGGGTATTCGGCGTTCGCGGCAGGTCCGATGCCGACAGCAGTACGACTGCCGAGACCACTGCCGCCGACCAGTAACGCGCATTCATTGCGCTCATTGAAAGTCCACCGGACCGCGCGATGTGGGCGCCCCTTTCGGGACGCCCACGATCACACAGGTCTAGCTGATGCCGCCGATTCCGGGGTGTTGTCCCCCTGGAACGTTCGGCGCGGGCGTCGCCGTCACCGGCGGCGTGAAGAGATTGCCACCCGTGGGGTTGATGCTCTTCTCGGTCGGCGCCGGCGCGCTACTGGCGGGCGCCGAGCTGGTCGTGGTGGTTGTTGTCGTCGTCGTGCTCGACGGGCTTCCGCCGCCACCGCCGCCGCACGCCGCGGTGAGCGTGCCCATCGCGATGATCGCGGCCCCGCCGGCAACCACCCCGAGGCGATGACCGAAACGATGTTTGTTCATGGATACAGTCCTTATCGGAGTTTGGCGCCAGCCAATTGGTGAATGAAAGCGGACGCCCCCGGCGGAGACGTCCGCGACCGCTTGCTTCTAGTTGTTGCGGTGAACGCCGGGAGGCTCCGTCGGTGCCGGGGGTGCGTAGACCGGCGGCGTGAACAGGTTGCCACCCGTGGGGTTGATGCTCTTCTCGGTCGGCGACACGGGCGGAGCAGTGCTCGAGGGCGCTGTGGTGGTGGTCGTGGTCGTGGTCGTGCTCGACGGGTTTCCGCCGCCTCCGCCACCGCACGCGGCGGTTAGCCCGCCCATGGCAATGATCGCGGCTCCGCCGGCAACGGCCGCGACGCGGCGACCCAAACGACGTGAATTCATCTTCGAAGTCCTAACTCGTATCCCCCGACTAGGCTCGTGCGGCCGACGGCAGGCGTTGCTGATCTTAACTGTGACTAGGCCCACCGTACAGAAAAGCGCGCAGTCGTGGCGGAATTTTTCGCGCGCGACAGTATTTGCTGGATCCGCACTGCATTTAGTGCCGTTGGCCACCCGCCGCGGTTCCAGCAACGAGTGACATACGTTCTTGCCGCGCCGGGCCTGCCGGCGGGGTTCCGTGCCGGGGATCAGCGTTTCCACTACCTGCCAGGTAATCGACACGCCGCAGACCGTGGACGAGGATTCGAGTCATGCCCGAACCGATTCCTGCCTATGCCGTGGCTTACCTGCGCGACGTCGCAGTCGGCGACCACATCATCCGCTACCTGCGCGAGATCGACGACACCCTCAGACCGTTCGGGGGTGAATACCTGGTCCACGGCGGCCGCATCGACGCTCGCGAGGGTCATTGGGACGGCTCGCTGGTGGTCATCCGCTTCCCCGACCACGATTCGGCCGCCCGATGGTACGAATCGGCCGACTACCAACGCATCCTTCCGCTGCGGCTGAACAACTCCACGTCGATGGCCGCCATCGTCGAAGGCGTGAAACCCGGCCACACCGGCAGCGCGAAAGTCGACGAACTGCTGGGTCGCTAGCCGCTGGTCACTCGATCGGATCGCTGGTCGGCGTCGTCGTGGATGTCGAAGTGGACGTGGACGACGACGTGGAGGTCGGCGCACCGGGGCCGCGATGAGCGCCGTTCGCAGGTGACGCACCTGTGCGGCCGATAGTGAAGCCGCAGAAGATCTTTCGCGGTCGTCGACCTCGGGCGGCGGCCACCACGGCTCAACGTCGTTCGCTACCTCCGAGCCGGGTTCGGGCTGTACCAGTTTGGTTGCCGCGGTGACGAACACGTCCTGCACGCAGTCGGCCGCCGCATCGCCGTCGCGCAGCATTCCGACGCAGAAGTCGTACAGCCGATCGGCGTACCGGTCGTAGATCGCAGAGAAGGCGAGCTGGTTGCCACCGGCCGCGGCCACGGCGAGTTCGGCGTCGTCCACCGCGTCGGCGGGTTCCAACGGGGCGATCGTCATGGGTCACCTTCGGGTTGTCGACGTTGCCAAGACGAGCCAACCCCGGGTCGGCCCACCATCCATGAGGACGATGGGCCGACGCGTTTGGTTCACTTCACCCAGCCCGACCACGCCGCATACGAGTCGGGGCCGGTCCTCCGCATGGTGGTCATGTCGAGCTCCTTGGTGGTGTTCGCCGCCCCCGATGGGCTGCGTTCACGGGCTAGGAGCAGCGAACGACCCCGACTCGCACACTTTTTCTGAAAACTTTTTTGGGCGTGGCGCAGGCTCGCCGCCCGCTACCTCGGCCGACCATCTGCGCTTGTGTCAATTTTCCGGTGTATTGGCTCTGCAACAGTAAGAATTCCGGTTCGAACCTGTATGCAATCGGCGCGGATCGGCCCTCACAGCAACGGTGCACGTGCGAAAACCCGTCCACGGGAGGGCCACCGCGTCCTGGGAATTCGCAGGCCAGGGGGTGCGACGACGCGCCGATTCCTGAGACTCCGACTTGCCATCCGCCGTATTTCGGAAAAGATGCAATGCGGACCCGACAGGTGGCGTACAGGTTATGGACATCGGCCGGACAGAGATCAAGGGGACCCAGATGAGCATGTTGCGCAAGGCGGTGACGGTTGCCGCCGTCACCGCACTGACCGCATTCGGAGTGACCGCGTGCGGCGGCTCCAACAGTGGCGGAGGCGGCGGTGGCGGCGGTGGCGGCGGCGGCGAGATCAACGTCACGTTGACGTCGTTCCCCGACTACGTCGATCCGCAGCTGTCCTATACGACCGAGGGATGGGAGACGTTGTACAACGTCTACACCCCGCTGCTCACCTACAAGCACGCGAAGGACGATGCCGGCGCCGAAATCGTCCCCGGCTTGGCCAAGGACATGCCCCAGGTCTCGCAGGACGGCAAGACCTACAAGCTGACCCTTCGGTCCAACATGAAGTACTCCGACGGCACGCCGATCAAGGCGTCCGACTTCACCTACGCAATCCAGCGGCTGTTCAAGGCCGACTCCGGTGGCTCGGTGTTCTTCGAACCCATCGTGGGCGCCACGGATTACGCCGACGGCAAGGCCGACAAGATCGCCGGCATCACCACCGACGACAACACCGGTGACATCACGATCCAGTTGACCGAACCCAGCGGAACGTTCAACGACCTGCTCGCGCTGCCGTTCTCTGCGCCCGTTCCCCCGACCACGCCGCTGGACAAGGACGCGACCAACTCGCCGCCGCCGTCCAGCGGGGCGTTCAAGATCTCCGCTGTCGACGCGCCCCGCAGCCTGACCTTGGAGCGCAACCCCCAGTTCAAGACGCTGACCGACGCCGGTGCCAGCAATCTGCCCGAGGCTCAGGTGGACAAGATCACCGTCACCCAGAACAAGAGCAACAGCGCCCAGGTGACCGGCATCGAACAGAACACCATCGACTTCATGCACGATCCGCCGGACGCCGACCGGCTGCCCGAGGTCAAGGCGAAGTTCGGCGACCGCTTCCGCATGGAGAAGTCGATCAACACCTATTACTTCTTCATGAACACCCAGACCGCGCCGTTCAACGACCTCAAGGTCCGCCAGGCGGTCAACTATGCGATCGACCCCGAGGCGCTCAACCGGGTGTTCGGCGGCCGTCTGCACCCGACGCAGCAGATCCTGCCACCGGGCATGCCTGGCTACGAGGAGTACAAGCTCTATCCGGGACCTGACCTGAACAAGGCGAAAGCGCTGATCGCCGAAGCGAACCCGACCGACAAGGACATCACCGTCTGGACCGACGACGAGCCGGACCGCAAGCGGATCGGTGAGTACTACCACGACCTGCTCACGCAGCTGGGCTTCAATGCCACGCTGAAGGTCATCGCCGGCGACGTGTACTGGACGACGATCGGCAACCAGTCGACGCCGGATCTGGACACGGGTTTCGCGGACTGGTTCCAGGACTTCCCGCACCCCGACGACTTCTTCCGTCCGCTGCTGAACGGCAAGAACATCCTGCCGACCAACAGCAACAACTTCTCGAAGGTCGCGATCCCGGGCCTCGACGCCAAGCAGAACGACTTGCTCAAGCAGCTCATCGGCGACGGTGGCGTCACGGAGCAGTACGCGGCACTCGACAAGTCGTACATGGAGCAGGCGGTCTGGGCGCCGTACGGCAATGAGGAATACACCACGTTCGTGTCGAATCGGATCGACTTCGACAAGGCGTATCGCCATATCTTGTTCAGCCAGGACTACTCGGCCTTGTCGCTCAAGTAATGGTTGGGTCGATCGGCGAGCTGGAGGCCCCCGGCGAACCACTGATGCCAACCGGCGTGGCGGCCGAGGAGATTCGGGGGCGAAGTCCCTGGTACCTCGCCTGGTTGCGGTTACGCCGCAACCGGGTTGGGCTCGCGTTCGGCGTGCTGTTCCTGCTGATCGTGGTCGCCTGCCTGGCGGCGCCCCTGTGGGCGGACAACGTCGCGCACACCGGACCGAACGAGAACCACATCACCGATAAGATCCTCATCGACGGGCAGGAGACGTACGTCGTCTCCCCTGACGGCACGCCGCTGGGGCCGGGACTGCACGGCCGGTATCTGCTCGGCGCCGACCAGAACGGCCGCGACGTGATGGTGCGATTGCTCTACGGCGGACGCACCTCGATCTACATCGGGGTGGTCGCGGCACTCGTCACCACGGTGCTCGCGGTGCTCGTCGGCCTGCTGTGCGGTTACTACCGAGGCTGGATCGACGCGGTGCTGTCGCGCGTGATGGACGTGGTGTGGGCCTTTCCCGTCCTGCTGCTCGGCATCGCGCTCGGCACCGCCCTCGCGCTGGGCGGGCTCAAGATCGGTGCGCTCGTCGTCGCCGGTGACTCGCTGTGGATCCCCATCCTGATCATCGGCTTGGTGTACGTGCCGTACATGGCCCGCCCGATCCGCGGCGAGATCCTGGCGCTGCGCGAGAAGGAGTTCGTCGAAGCCGCCGTCGCCCAGGGCAAGGGATCCCTGCGGATCATGTTCTCCGAACTGCTGCCCAACGTGGTGTCGACGATCATCGTCTTCTTCACACTCAACATCGCCAACAACATGCTGCTCGAGTCGTCGCTGTCCTTCCTCGGTGCCGGCGTGCGGGCACCCAACGCGTCGTGGGGCACGATGATCGCCGACGGTTACCAAACCATCTACACCGCACCACATCTGACGATCGTGCCCGGCCTGCTGATCGTGCTCACCGTGTTGTCGCTCAACGTGTTCGGCGACGGGCTCCGCGATGCGCTCGACCCACGGGCCAAGATCAGGCTGGAGCACTAGGGCATGCTTCGCTTCGCCGCCCGGCGGGTATTCGGAATGATCGCGGTCCTGTTCGCGATCTCGGTGGTCGTCTTCCTGATCTTCAACGTGATCCCGAACTCCGATCCCGCCCAGCGAATCGCAGGCAAGAACGCCAACCCGGCGCTCATCGCCAGGGTGACCGCCGATCTCGGTCTGGACCAACCGCTGCCGGTGCAGTACCTGACCATGATGAGGAAGATCCTCACCGGCCAGCTCACGTCGTATGCCAGCTCGCAGAACGTCACCGAACAGATCTGGAAGGGCCTGCCTGCGACGCTGTCGCTGTGCATCGGCGCCGCGGTGCTGTGGATGACCTTGGCCGTCATCTTCGGCTACCTGTCCGCCGTCCACTCCGGCAAGTTCACCGACCGTGCGCTGACGATCCTGTCGTTGACCGGAATCTCGATGCCGGTGTTCTGGCTTGCCGCGATCCTGCTGTATTACCTGAGCTACAAGGCCCAGCTGTTCCCGACGAGCAGCTACGTGCCGTTGACCAAGGATCCCCTGGACTGGCTGTATCACCTGATCCTGCCGTGGATCACGTTGGCGGTGCTGTTCGTCGGCTTCTACAGCCGCGTGCTGCGCTCCAACATGCTCGACGTGATGAACGAGGACTACGTCAGGACCGCGCGGGCCAAGGGCATCGGCGAGCGTCAGGTGCGGTTGCGCCACGTGCTGCGCAACTCGATGATCCCGATCGTGACGCTCTTCGGCCTCGACTTCGGTGCGGTGGTCGGCGGCGGAGCCATCCTCACCGAAACGGTGTTCAACCTCAACGGAGTCGGGCTCTACGCCGGCCAGGCGATCGGTAGCCTCGACTTGCCGCCGCTGATGGGTGTGACGATGTTCGGCGCGTTCTTCATCGTGCTGTTCAACACGATCGTCGACGTCCTGTACGCGTTCCTCGATCCGCGGATCCGGCTCGGAGAGGCGGCACCGGCATGATTCTCGAGGTCAACGACCTGACCGTCAGCTTCGCCACCGACGGCGGGGTGGTCCGCGCGGTCGCGGGTGTCTCGTTCGGGCTCGCCGCGGGCGAGATCCTGGCGATCGTCGGCGAATCGGGTTCGGGCAAGAGCGTGACCGCTCAGACATTGATCGGACTGACGCGCGCACCGAACACGACCATCTCCGGCTCGGTGCGGTTCGACGGTGCCGAACTCACCAGTCTCGACGACGACGGGTTGCGGAGTGTGCGGGGCGAGCGGATCGCGATGATCTTCCAGGACCCGATGACGTCGCTGAATCCGGTCTACCGAGTGGGCGACCAGATGATCGAGATGATCCGGGCGCACCGCGACGTGTCCAAGCGCGAGGCCCGCGAGCGCGCGGTCGACCTGCTCAGGTCGGTGGGAATCCCGAATCCCGAACGCCGAGTGCATGATTACCCGCACGAGTTCTCAGGCGGCATGCGGCAACGCGTGATGATCGCCATGGCGTTGTCACTGGATCCCGACGTGCTCATCGCCGACGAGCCGACCACCGCCCTCGACGTCACCGTCCAGGCGCAGATTCTGCGGCTACTCGACCAACTGAATAGGGAACGAGGCCTCGCGGTGGTGCTGATCACCCACGACCTCGGCGTCGTCGCCGAGATCGCCGATCGGGTGGCGGTGATGTACGCGGGCCAGATCGTCGAGGAAGCGACGCTCGACGAGTTGTTCTACGACCCGCTGCACCCCTACACGTGGGGACTGCTGGGGTCGCTGGCCCGGTTGGACCGGCCGAATCCCGAACGCCTGGCCCAGATCCTGGGTCAACCGCCGTCCCTGCTCAACCCGCCGACCGGCTGTCGGTTCGCCCCGCGTTGCCCGCACGAGTTCGACAAGTGCGCGGAGCCGCCACAGCTGGACCGCGACCGCTGCTGGCTCGAACTCGACGAGAAACGCCGCCTCCGCGAGGTCGACGGCCGGATCGGCCTACGCAAGCCTGTGGCGCCGTGAAGGGCGACACGCTGCTCGAGGTAACCGACCTCGTCAAGCACTTCCCGATCAAGTCGGGCATCCTCATCGACCGCGAGGTCGGCCGGGTACGCGCAGTGGACGGCGTGAGTCTCACCCTCGCTGAAGGCGAAACGCTCGGCCTGGTAGGTGAATCCGGCTGCGGGAAGTCGACGCTGTGCCGGGCCATCCTGCAGCTGACGGCGCCAACGTCGGGTTCGGTGCGGTTCGACGGCGAGGAACTCGTCGGACGGAATCGGCGCCAGCTCCGGCCGGTGCGCCGCCAGATGCAGATGATCTTCCAGGATCCGTACGCGTCGCTGAATCCGCGCAAGCGGGTGAGCCAGATCATCGGCGAGCCGATGGAGTTGCACGGCCTGTCCGGTGGCCGCGACACGAATGCGCGCGTGAAGGACCTGCTCGACCGGGTCGGACTTCCCCCCGAACACGCCGACCGCTTCCCGCACGAGTTCTCCGGCGGTCAGCGCCAGCGCATCGGCATCGCCAGGGCCCTTGCGCTGCGGCCCAAGCTGATCATCGCCGACGAGCCGGTTTCCGCACTCGACGTCTCCGTGCAGGCGCAGATCGTCAACCTGCTCAAGGACCTTCAGGACGAGTTCGGGCTGTCCTACCTGTTCGTCGCCCACGACCTCGGCGTGGTCCGCCACGTCTCGGATCGGGTGGCGGTGATGTACCTCGGCAAGATCGTCGAAAGTGCCCGTGCCGCAGCTCTTTACCAGCAGCCACTGCATCCGTACTCGACCGCGCTGCTGTCCGCGGTGCCGATCCCCGATCCGAAGCTCAACGCGAGCCGCGAACGGCTCATCCTCGAGGGCGACCCGCCCAGCCCCATCGATCCACCGCCGGGCTGCCGCTTCCACACCCGCTGCCCGTGGATGACCGACGAGTGCCGCACCGACGACCCCGAACTACGCGAACTCGCGCCGGGACACATCGCCGCCTGCCACCATCCGCGGAACCTGGTCGAGCGGACCTGATCAGCCCGACGAATTGGCCGCCTTCGCGGCCGCCGCGATAGCCTTCCCCTCGGGGCTGGCCGCCGAATAGCCTGGCGCCTTCGCCGACGCTTCAGCCGAATAGCAGTTCAGGGAGACGAGCACTTCGTTGGTCGCGGACCCGGAACTGTTCTCCGGCGGAGGAACGGTCCTGTCCGACTGGCTGGCGACGAGGCAGTCGGGCCAGGCCTTCTGGTCGCCGACGACTGTCGACACCACGGGATGTAGGCCGGCGCCGCTGATCGCCGAGGTGGCGTCGCTGTACTTCTGACCAACCACGTTGGGTGATGATCCGGCCTGCGCGACACCGCTGCTGAGCAGCAGCATCGCCGAGGTAGCGGACAGGACGAGCGCCGTGCCGAGCCTTTGGTGCGCCATGTCAGCCCCCGGCCTTGACCGCAGGAACGGCCTTCCCGGTGGGGACTGTCAGCGACGGTGTCGTCCACGTGGCCGTGGCCCCCATCGTGGCACCGACGACCGTGGGCTGGACGTAGGTCGTGTTCGCGGGTGCATCACCCGAACCCGCCAGTGCGCTTCCGGCACCGAAGTGGCTTCCACCATAGGCAATGCCGAGCACCGCCAGTGCGGCAAGAGCGCCGATGCCGATGAGTCCGAGCACCTGCACGCGCATGCGATTGAACCGCGTGTTTCTCTGTTCCATTTTCCGATAGTGGCCCGCGTAGTCTACGAATCGCTGGATCGCAGCTGTGATATTGCTGCCGTCCACGAACCACTTAGTAGGGGAACTGCGGCTGCTGCGGATATTGCGGTTGCTGCGGATACTGCGGGTACTGGGGCGGTGGCTGATACTCCGGCGCCGGGCTGGCAGGCACCTGGATCGGGATGGGCACCGGCACGAACGGCACCGTGATGTAACTCGTCGTCATCGTCGGCGTCGTGGTCGTCGTGGTGGTAGTCGTCGTAGTCGTCGTGGTCGTCGGCGACGTCGTCGCGGTGGTCGTGGTCGTGGGCTGCGTCGTGGTGGTGGTCGTCACCGGCCGTTCCACGGTGACGGTCTCCGGGGGCGGTGGCGGCGGGGCTTCACTCGTCACGGTCACGATGCTTTGCACCACCTCGGTGCTCGGCGGCGGCGGCGGCGGTGGCGCCAAACTCGACGACAGCGGCGTCGCAGTCGCCGGGACCGTCTTCGGCGCAGGGGTGGAGGTGGGGCTCGAGTCGCCCACAGCGCTCGTCAGCGCGATCGCCACACCGCCGACGGCCACCAGGGCCACCACGGCGGCCAGGCCGAACACTAATTGGGGCAAGCGTTGCCACGCCCGCGGCTGGTCGACATCGATGGGTCCCGTCGGCGGGACGTACTGCGACACCGCACGCGTGGTGCTGGTGTCGATCAAGTAGTCCTCGCCGGTATAGGGCAGCGGGTCACCGGAGGAGTCGTCGTCCTGCGACCAGGCCAGCTGGCGGAAGGTGGTCGAAACGGCGGAATCGCCACCGGGCACGACCGGCGGGATCAACGCGGCAGGCGCCACCCCGGTCGCGGCGTCGGACTCCGCGCCGTAGGCCGCGAAGAGCACCGCGCCCACGGCGGCGTCGAGGGCGGGCTGCGGGGTGGCGACCACCGGCGCCTGGGTGTGGCCGGACAGTCGTTGGGCAATCAACGGAATGCTGGCTCCACCGCCCACGGCGGCGACGGTCGACACGTCGGCCGACGGAATCCGGTTGCGCAGCAACAGATCATCCAACTCGGTCAGCACCCCGGCAAGCGGCACATCCATCAGCGCGTCGAGTTCGGCCCTGGTGACATGCACCGTCGAGCGGTGTCCTGGCAGCTCGACCGAGACGTCGGTGTCCGCCTGCTCGGACAGCAGCTCCTTGGCCCGTCGGCACTCGTTGCGCAGCGCCGTCAGTGAGCCCACCGCCGCAGTACCCGCAGGGTCGACCCCGTCGGCGTCGGCGATGCCGTCGAGCACGTGGGCGAGAAGCGCCTGGTCGATCTGGTCACCCGAGAACTCCGTCAGCCGCGACGTCTCGATCGGTTCGAAGCTCGACGCGGCATCGGCCAACGTGATGCTGGTGCCACCGCCGCCGAAGTCCAACAACACCACGACACCCCGCCCGGGTAGTCCCGGATTGGCGTGCAACGCGGTCAGGGCGGCGACGGCGTCGGAGACCAGGCGCGCAGGCACGCCGTTGGGCGCAAGCCTCGGTTTGGCCCGCATGGCCTCACGCAGCGCGCGCAGCGTGGCTCCGGTCCAGTGCGCGGGGACGGCCACCGCAATCTGCGATGACGGCGTTCCGCCTGCGAGCTCGACCATGCCGTCGAGCGCCTCGACCAACAGTTCGTCTGCGCGGTGCGGCGATCCGTCGGCGGTCACCAGCGGCACCGGATCACCGACGCGTTCGACGAAACCACTCAACACCTGGCCGGACAGGGTCAGCATGGATCGCCGTGTGAGGGGTGGATCGCCGACTCGTACCGCGACCAGGTTGGTCGTCCCGATCGACAACCCCAACGGGGCGCTCATATCGGAACACACCATAGCGGCAATCACCCCACGAGCAGCTCAGACACTCCGCGGCAAACGCGACGAACAGTGTTCTCCCAGCTAGGTTTTGGCCGCACAGATGTTCCGCAACGCCGAACGACCGATGGCCCCTACGGCGGTCCGCGCGACGCCCAGCAAAGCCGAAAGGACGTCGGTCACCCACCGACGACGTCCGTTACCAGGATGAACGGCGGTAGCCAGTCGATCAAGCGGACCAATGACGTCGGCGGATCGCCGACCTCACCAGGTGAACGAGCGAACTCAGCCGACGCATAGCCCGTACAGAAGTCGGTGAACCGCATGGCTATTTGACGTAGCTGTCAATGAAATCGGACCCGGACTCCATGCGCCGGCGGGCGCTCGTGTTGCAATGTCGCCATGGGTGACATCGACGACATCAAACGAGTCAAGTACCGCTACCTGCGCGCGCTCGATACGAAGCACTGGGATGAGTTCTCCGACACGCTGACAGACGACGTCATCGGCGACTACGGCGAGTCCCTCGGTGAAGAACACCACTTCACCGACCGCGCGTCGCTGGTCCAGTTCATGCGCGAGTCGATGCCTGCCGACGTGATCACCGAGCACCGGGTGACACACCCCGAGATCGACGTCGACGGTGACGAAGCCACCGCCATCTGGTACCTGCAGGACAAGGTCATCGTCCCGAAGTTCGACTTCATGTTGATCGGTGCTGGCTTCTATCACGACCGCTATCGGCGAACCGCCGACGGCTGGAAGATCAGCGCCACCGGCTACGACCGCACCTACGATGCCTCGCTGTCAACCAAGGCCCTCGACTTCAAGGTGAAATCCGGTCGGGCCGTTAACCTTTGATCACTTCGAAACGGCGCTCATTTTGAGACGGCGATCAGCGCGCCGGGGCGCAGCCATTTGATGAGCTCGACCATGGTGGCGTCGTCGACCGAAACGCAACCCGCAGTGGGGCCACCGTCGGTGGTGTGCAGGAAGAACGCTCCACCGTTGCCGGGCACGCGTTCCTTGTTGACGCCCATCACGACGGCGTGCCGGTACTGCGGGATCTCTAGATTCTCCGTGCCGCTGCTCGGATCGGTGTCGAAGGCGCACTGCGACTTCTCGCAGACCTGCATCGTGTTGTAGGTGGGGCTCTTCATGTCGCCGTCCCACCAGTGGTTCTTCCCCACTTGGACGTACTGCAGACCGCCGCCGGGGTTGGGGGCGGTGCCGAATGCGAAGTCGAGGGTGAAGATGCCCATCGGGGTGAGCATCTGACCGTCGTGCGTCTCGGGCGCCATGCCCGCCGAGCCGACGTGGGCGGGGATGCCGACGCCGATCGGTTGCCAACCGGCCGCCGTGCGCTCGTAGACGTCGACCTTCGCGGTCGACTTACCCACCCCGACAACGGAAATCACTTGCGTGGCGTTGCCAACGGACGGGGCGAACCACGGTGTGACTTCGGCGTGACCGAGCGGTGCTGCGGCGAACCAGACCAGCGTCGCGCATAGCGGAACCAGCAGTCGGCGCACGCCCTCCATCGTCGTCAGACCGCGTGCGCTAGGTCAAGTAAAGGTTTAGACACGGTTTGGACAGGGTGTCCGGCGGATAGGTTGGGAACCATGGAATTGCTGCGACGGCGCCGGGGTATCCGACAGATCGGGCAGGGCCTCGGCACGCTCGACCGTGAGATCTTCGAGGCGATCGCCGATTCCCCCAGCCCGCTGATCGATGCCGTCATGCCGCGCCTGACGCGGGCGGCGGACCATTCCAAATTGTGGTTGGCGATCGCGGCCCTGCTCTTTGCGTCACGGCACCGCCCGGCGGTGCGGGGTGC
>NZ_JAVRPS010000121.1:0-7780 GCF_032162105.1 Mycobacterium sp.
ATGGCAGGCACGGTGATGGTGCGCACCACGAACGTGTCCAGCAGCAGGCCGACGCCGATGATGAAACCGACCTGCACGACGTTGCTGATGCTGCTGGCCGTCAAGCCGAACATCGACGCCGCGAAGACGAGGCCCGCCGACGTGATCACCCCACCGGTCGATCCGACGGTGCGTATGACGCCCGACCGGATGCCGCGACCCACCGCCTCCTCACGGATCCGCGAGATCAGCAGCAGGTTGTAGTCCGCCCCCACCGCGACGAGAACCAGGAACGCCATGCCCGGCACGTTCCACGAAAGCTGTTGCCCCAGAATGAATTGGAAGAAGACCACCCCGATACCCACGGCGGACACGTATGACAGGATCACCGAGGCAACCAGGTAGATCGGCGCGATCAGCGAGCGCAGCAGCAGCACCAGGATCAGGAACACGACGATCAGCGTGACGATGATGATCCACTCGACGTCGGCGTTGTAGTAGTCGCGAATGTCCCTCTGCGCCACCGAGAATCCCACCATCGAGACCTTGGCGTTTGCCAACGTGGTGTTGGGCTGCGCGCCCTGCGCGGTCTTGGTGATCTCCTGCACCTGATCCATCGCCGCCGTGCTGAACGGATCGAGCCCGGTCTGCACCAGGTAGCGCGCGGTGTGACCGTCCGCGGAGATGAACAGCGTCGCGGCCTTCGTGAACTCCGGCTGGGTGAGGATCTCCGGCGGGATGTAGAAACCCGACATCGGCGGATCCGGCCCATCGCGCTTCATCGCCAGCAGGAACGCCGATGCCTGGTCCATGCCCGAGCCGATGTCCCGCGTCCTGTCGACGAGCGTCTGGACGCCATCGGCAAGCTGGCGACTGGCATCCGCGAGCTGGGTGACTCCGTCCTGCGCGCTGGTGAGCTGCTGCTGGATGCTGGCCGGATCGGCGACGCCGAGCTGCTGCGCCGCCGCGGTCGCGTCATCGAGAGTCGTGCCGAGCCCGGGAACCACTTCGTCGAGCGTCTGGGCCCCGGTCGTCGTCTCGAGTTTCTGACCGAGATCGGACAGTTTGGTCAGCGTTCCGTCCTCGTACGCGGTGACGACCTTGTTCAAGTCGTCGCGCGATGCGACGCAGCGCGGGTCGAGATTGCACAGCGGATTGCCGTTGAGCACGTTGACGAGCGGATCCGCCCACGCATAGATGCCCGAGATCTTGGAGACGTTGTCGTCGAGCTGCTTACCGAGCGCCCGCATGTTGGCGACCAGGCCGGAGGAATTGTCGACGTCGTTGAGCGACTTGCTCCCGCCGACCTTGGTCTGCATGGCCGAAAGTGCGCTCACCAGGCTCCGGACCGGGAGGATGGCACCAACGACCTTGCTCTTGACGTCACCGAGGACGTCGGCCATTTGGTGGGCTCCCCCGCTCAACCGGTTCAGATCCGAATCCCCGGCCTGGATCTGGGTCGACCCGTCGAGCAATCGGTCACCGACCTCGCCCACCTGGAAGCTGGTCTTGGCCTGCTCGAGCACGTCGCCGGTCGGTCTGGTGATGCCCCGCACCAGATCGATGCCGGGAAGTGCGCTGACCCGATGCGCCAGCTGCTCCAGATCGGCCAATGCCCGTGGCGTACGCAGGTCGACGTTGGGAGCCTTGACGAGGAGGAACTGCTGCAGCGTGCTCGCGACCGGGAAGTGCGCATCCATCGCCGAGTAACCGCGGTTACTCGAAGCATCGGCCGGCAACGTCTTGCGGTCGTCGTAGTTGTACTTGGCCAACATCATGGTGGCCGCCAGCGAGATGAGGATGACGAGGCTCACCGCGAGGTGAATCCTGGGCCTGCGCGCGATGTGCACACCGGAGCGGCGCCAGAACCGGCCGGTCATGTCCTTGCGCGGCTTGATCCAGCCCCTGCGCCCGGCCAGCACGATCAGTGCGGGCAGCATCGTGATCGCCGCGAAGAAGCCGATCGCGATGGTGACCGTCAGGGCGGGACCGATCGTCTGGAAGATGCCCAGATTGGTGAAGGCAAGACCGAAGAAGGTGATGGCGACGGTGGCGGCCGACCCCATGACCACAGCGCCGATCGAACTGAGTGCGGCGACGAGGGCATCGTCGGACGACATGCCCGACCGCACGCACTCGTGGTAACGACTGAAGAGGAACACCGCGTAGTCGGTCCCCGCGCCGAGCATCATGCCGGTCATCAGTACGAGCGTCTGCGGTCCGAGCGGAAGGCCGACCAGACCCAGCGCCGCCACGACCTGCTGCGCCACGACCAGGGACACCCCGATCGTCGCCAGCGGCAGAAGCATCGCGATGACGTTGCGATACACGATCAACAGGATCGTCAGAACCATTGCCACGGTGACGATCTCGATGATGTGCTGGTCTTCCGCACCAATCGTCGTGAGGTCGTCGAACGTCGCCGCCGGGCCGACCACGTTAGCGGTCAGGGTCGTGTTCGCCGTCGTGTCCTTGACGATCTTCACGACGTCTCGATAGGCCTCCTGGCCCACGCCGGTGCCCATGATGCCGGTGAGATTGACCGGCATCTGCCAGGCCTTGTTATCGGTGCTGGTGACCGCCTGCTTCACCTCCGGCAGGTGAACCCAGTCCTGCGTCGTGGCCACGTGGGTGTCGCCGCGCAGGTTGTCGACCAGCCTGCGATAGGTGGCCTCGTCGTCGGGGCCCAGCCCGTTCTCGTTGCTCAGGATGACGACGGCGAGGTTGTCCGAGCTGGCCTCGTTGAACGCCTGCTTCATCTCGTTGCTCGAGATCAGGACGGGAGAATCGCTCGGAAAGAAGGGTGGTTGCTTCCGCGCCGCGACTTCGGGCATCGGCGGAATCGTCAGGAACAGGATGATCGCCAGCGCGACCCAAGCGACGATCATCAGAATCGGATGACGGACGATGAGCCTGCCCAAGGCGGGAAATCCCCGTCCCGAAGTCAGCTTCGTGACGGTGCCAGTCATACCGGTCATGGCACGGCCACGACGCCAGCGCCGGCCTCGGGTCTGGTCAGCCGCCTCGTCGTGCGCCGGCGTCTCCAGCGCCTCGTCGTCGGCGGGGGGACATGCGCAGTCGTCGGCGGGGGGACATGCGCATGGGACTGTCGCCTCGGTCGGGCCGAGTTCGCTACGGTGCTGTGCAACCTCCGCCGTACTCATCATCCGCCAAAGTAGCCATTCGAACATGTATTGGGTAGTTATTGCTTTCCCAAAATTACGCGCCGAGCATACCGAAGGCTGAGTTTTCTGGCTGAGAACGTGATGCGGGATCATAGCGAGGAATAGCTAGCTGGCCAAACAGTCCAACAATGGCGTGATTCCACGCCGCCGGTACCTGCGCCCCCCAGCACCCGCGTCCGTGGTCGCCGCGGTCTGTCCGTGCCGGGCTGTCGTAGCTGGCCGGGCTCTTGACGTCAATTCGCTACGTAGGGCGCGAGATTCGCCGCAGCCTAGTACTGTTCGGAGGAATGTGGGCCGCCGTGGTTTTCGTCGGGTTCGGCATGGCGCTGGACCCGCTGCGGCTAGGACTCGTCGCTGTATTGCTATCGCGACGTAGGCCTATGCAGAATTTGGCGGCTTTCTGGCTCGGCGGAATGTTTGCTGGAATCGCCTTTGGATTGGTAGTTCTGGTAATTTTCCGGGATGCCGCGCTAACGGCCATTGAAAATGTGGTCTCGGCGATGAGCGATGTGAGATCTGCGGTCGTCATCCTCGACGGTGGGGGGCTCAAGATCACCCTCGGTGTGTTCTTCCTGATGCTCCTGGCGGGCCTGGTGGCTCGTCAACGGGCACGGCAACGGGTGCAGGTAGGGATCAGCAGCGGCGACGGCGACGGGTCCTCGGTCATGGTGGCGCAGCGCCCACCGAACATATTCGCGCGAATGGCCGCCTTCAGCCAGAACATGTTGGAGCGCGGTGGGCCTTGGCCTGCGTTCCTGGTGGGACTTGGATCGGCGACGCCGCCTGTCGAGTGCGTCATGGTCCTGACCATCATCATGGCGTCGGGACACGCCATCGAGACGCAGCTGATGGCATTCGTCGTGTTCATCGTCCTGGTGCTTGCGCTCCTCGAGCTTCCGCTGCTCATGTACCTGCTGATGCCGCGGAAGACCGAAACGATGATGCTGCGACTGGACGGCTGGTTGCGCGCGCATCGTCGGCGGATCTTCGAAATCTCGCTCGCCGTGACCGGGGTGGTGCTCCTGGTCCAAGGCGTCGGCAGCCTCTAGGTCCCCTCTGATGGCGTATTCGGTGATGGACCCGAATGAGGCGAACGAATTGCCGATGAACCCGCCCATCACGGTGTGCGTGCCGATGTACAACAACAGCGCCACCATCGAACGTTGTCTACGGAGCGTCCTGGATCAGGAGGGCGTCGAGTTCGAGATCGTGGTCGTTGACGACGATTCGTCGGACGAGAGTGCCGCGATCGCCACGCCGACGGCCGGTAATGCGTTGGCCGCCAGAGGGTTCAGACCGCCCAGCGCCGCGTTGATCAGGCCGTCGATTCCGCCGAGGCCAGCTCCGCCCAGGATGCTTGACAGCAACTTGAACACTCGGGTGAGGACATTCGGCGTGCCAGGCGTGGGACTGCCGCTGAAGAGCTCCTTCTGGAATCACTTGACGAACAGGTTGACGATGTCGCCGGGTACCTGCCCCCAGTCGACGTCGGGGAACGACATGAAGGCAGTGGGATCGCCTGCCTGATCGAGTGTCCTCACGTGTGTGCCATCGGGCATTCTGACGGCGTCGGTGTAGCCAAGGTTGACGAGGCTGGTCAGCGCGGGCGCGAGCGCATTGGCCAACGTGCCCAATGGGTTCGGGAACGCACCCAAGGTCAGCATGTTCGTCAGATCGGTGAGCAGATACAGGGGTTCGAACAGGGGCAGGCTGTTGGCCGGAACCGTGAGGTACAGGTTCAACGTCAGCGGGTCTGTGCCGATCCTGGCGAGGATGTCCGTGAGCTGCCAGAAGCGTCGTTGGCCGCAGCTGAAGCCCGGGTAGCGTCCCGAGGATGGACATCTCGTGTGCCTTCGCAACATCATCCGATACTCCGGCGCATGTGGAGATCGCCGAGGAACTCGGCTACCGGCGAGCGTGGTTGTACGACTCACCGGCCATCTACCCCGATGTCTGGATGGTGCTCAGCCGGTGCGCAGAGCGCACATCGCGGATAGGCCTCGGGCCGGGCGTTCTCGTTCCTAGCCTGCGTCATCCGATGGTGAACGCCGCGGCCATCGCCGAACTCGCGGGCCAAGCACCTGGACGGGTGGCGGTCGCGATCGGCTCAGGATTCTCCGGACGGCTGGCGCTGGGCACGCGGCCGATGCCGTGGCGGCAGGTCGCCGATTACGTCCGATGCCTGAAGGCGCTACTTGCCGGCGAGACCGCGGTATGGGAGGGGGCGACCATCCGCATGCTGCACCTGCCAGGCTTCGGGGCCGAGCGACCCATTGACGTGCCGATCCTGATCGGCGCCGACGGCCCCAAGGGACTCGCCGTCGCAGCCGAACTCGGTGACGGCGTGTTCTCCGCCGCGGTACCCCAACCCGACGCCGCCCAAGTCGCCGACTGGCGAGCACTGCTGACGTTCGGCACAGTGCTCGACGAGGGTGAGGACTTGACGTCGCCGCGCGCGATCGACGCCGCCGCTCCGGCGGCGGTCGTCCTCTACCACGCGACGTACGAGCGCGGCGGGGCTGCGGTCGATGCGCTACCGGGCGGACAGGGTTGGCGCGAGGACATCGAGGCGTTCCCCGAACGCGAGCGGCACCTGGCCATCCATGCCGGGCATCTGGTCAAGGCCAACCCACGGGACGAACCGCACGTCGCCGACCTCGTCCCATTCGCCAGTTCCTTGGCATTGACCGGCACGGCTGGCGAGTTACCGGAGAAGATCACGGGACTCGCCGCCCTGGGAGTCACCGAGCTCGTGTACCAGCCGGCCGGAACCGACATCGAGCGCGAGCTCCGCGCCTTTGCCGCCGCCGCAGGCCTTTCGGGCTAGTCACGCCATTTGACTCTCCCCCTGGAGGAGGCTGCAGATTTGGCGGCATGCAAACACAATCTCCCGAGCGATATGCCCGACTCATCGATCGCTACTTCCACCTCGCACCACTGTCCGATACCGATGCCTACTTCGCGCAGTTCGACGCCGACGCGACGGTTGAAGACGAGGGCCACGAGCACCATGGGGTGGACGCGATCCGCGCCTGGCGCAGTGAGGTTCCCATGGTCATCTACGAGGTCCGCCACATCCGGAGCGACGACGGAATGCACGTCGCGCGGGCCGAGATCGCCGGAGACTTTCCCGGAAGCCCCGTCGAACTCGACTTTCACTTCACCTTCACCGCCGATGAGCGGATCAAGTTCTTGGCGATCAGGGCCTAGGTGTAGTGACCGCGTTGTGCGATCTCATGCCAACTGCGGGCTAGGGGCACCAGGTGATGTGCCCAAACGGACCCGTGACGCAGCCCCACCCCGGCCCGTTGTCCCAGCCTCGACCGTTGTCCCAGCCTCCACGGTTGTCCCAGTAACCACCACCGCCGTCATGGTCCCACCGCCCGCCATGGTCTAGCGCCCACCCGGTATCGGCGGGTGCAGGTGGGGCGGCACTCGCGGTGCCCGCGCCCAGTCCAACGGCGCTGAACCCCAGCGCGCCGACCATCGCGGCTCCTGCCGCAATCTTCTTCAGATTCATTGCGAAACTCCCTTCCCAACCCCCTGTGAGTTTGCAGCGTTAGCTAGGCTAAATTCATTCCCGCGGTCGGCGATTTGGTTTGAACCGGCCGCCATCGCTGGAGCCAACCTCGCCTACGAGCTGATCACGCTTATGGTCGACGAATGAGTCAAATACCTTGGCCCGATGGTAAAACCGCGGCAGCGGCCTTCACCTTCGACGTGGACGCCGAGTCGGCCGTGCTGTGGAACAACGAAGCCGTCGGTGCCCGGATGAGCGTGATGAGCCACCAGGCCTACGGTCCGCTGGTCGGCGTGCCCCGCATCCTGGACCTGCTGGAGCGACACCAGATCGCCTCGACGTTCTTCGTGCCCGGTCATACCGCCGACCGCTACCCCGACGCAATCCGCAGCATCGTGGCCGCTGGGCACGAAATCGCCCACCACGGCTATCTGCACGAGCAGCCCACCACGCTGACCCTCGAGCAGGAGATCGATGTGCTCGACCGGGGTCTGGCTGCCCTTGCCGACGTCGCCGGGGTGCGGCCATCCGGCTACCGGGCGCCGATGTGGGACCTGTCGTGGCGCACCCCGGCGCTGCTGGCGGAGCGCGGCTTCCTCTACGACTCGAGCCTGATGGACTCCGATCATCCCTACGAGCTGGCGATCACACCCGGCGCCGACCAGTCGCTGGTCGAAATCCCGATCCAATGGGCGCTCGACGACTGGGAGCAATACTGCTATCTGCCCGACATTTCCGGCAGCGGGCTGATCGAGAGCCCGCGCAAGGCGCGCGAGATCTGGCAGCTGGAGTTCGACGGCCTGCGAAGGGCCGGCGGCTGCTGGGTGCTCACCAACCATCCGTTCCTGACCGGGCGGCCGTCACGCGCCGCCGAACTGGACGACCTGATGCGCTACGTCCTCGATCACGACGACGTGTGGACCACGAATCTCGCCACCATCGCCGAACACGTTCGGACACTGCAGCTTTCGCCGCGCTCCATCACACAGCCCGATGTGCCCCGCTGACGCACGATGCACGTCCGACGCTGGCCGACCGCGAACTCTTACCGGCCCCGGTCGTGCTGCTCGGGCGTCTCGTAGGGATTGACTTCCAC
>NZ_JAVRPS010000122.1:0-6857 GCF_032162105.1 Mycobacterium sp.
CGAGCTGGGCAAGCTGGCGGCCGACGCACTGATCAAAGTAGTCGACGTCGGGCCGCGGGGCCGCAAGGAATACGCCATCACCGATGAGGGCCGTGCGGAGCTGCTGCACTGGATGACGACACCGCAAAAAGACCCGGCCTTTCGTAGCGCCAAATTGCTGAGGGTGTCTCTGCTAGGCGAGCTCACTGCGGCAGGGGCCCGCGACTACCTGCAATCGCTACGACGACACGCCGCAAGCGAGCAGACCCGCTACGAGCAGATCCGCGACTCGCAAGACAGGTCGGGTGGCGACGACTTCTTCCGGCGCGCCGCGCTCGAAAACGGACTGCTGTTCACCCGCACGGAGATCGACTGGGCTGACCGGACCCTCGACGCCCTCGACCGACGGATCGACAGCTAACCGGCGCGCCGATCAGCGTCGCTTCCACGAAGCGCGGTTTCCATATCAGCGCCGCCTTCGAACGCCCGCATCCCGCGCCGCAACACACGTTCACTCCAGCATTCCTGGCGAAGCGCCGTTCTTTCGGCGACATCCGCTGCGCCGATGAGAGGCCCGACGCCAATGTCGACCCCGACTGCTCGTCTTACATAACCGCGCACACGCTGATACTCATCGGAGGCGGACCATAACCACATGAACGCAGCCCCGGGCTGACGAAATCATCGCTGCCGCCGTCCAGATCCGGCGCGCACGAACCCTGGACGCAATCAGCATGCGACAGGTGGCAACCCGCGCCGGATGGATGGGCTTTCAGGGGTTGATGGTGAACTCCTGACGCCACAGGAGGTGCATGAGAGCACCGACGGCCAGAGGCTTCGGTTGCTGTGTGTGCGCCACGATGTCGCTGATGGTTGGTGAGATCGCCTGTCTTGCCGAAGACCTGACCGCAGCGAGGAGGTCAGCGTCGAACAACCAAGCACGTCGATAGCCGGTGAGGAACCGCACGTTGGTGAACTTGACGCGCGGAGGCTCACTCGCGATCTGGTAGCGCCAGCCCCGTGACTCGACTACACGGCGAGTCAGGTCGAGGAGCCGAAAGATTTTGGCTTCACGCAAGGCGCGTTCAGGCTTCATTGATCAGCAATGGACCGTCGTCAGTGCACACCAGATAGTCGGGAATCCGCGTGATTCGCTCACCGTCGATAAGAGCGCGAAGTTGAAACGGCTGACTGGCGATTCTCTTGGCGCTTCGGTCAAAGTCCACGATCATCAGCTGGGAGCGCTCTAGCCGCGATTCGTAACCAACCAGCGATCGCTCGGTGGCACACCAATACAAACCCGAGTAGTTTTTCTGCCCCAGGTACCACGGAAACGTACGCCACGGGCACGCGTTAGCAACGGCTTCGGGGTCCAAGTCGCCCCATCGGGCGGTGACGGTTTCACCGTCACGGGCTTTATTGTCCTGACATAAATGCCGATACGACTAGTTGTGTCCAATACTGCTGCATATTGTGAATCCGCTTGCTCAGCAACGTCTGTCGAATCGGCTGTAGCCTTCCCATCAGCATGGGCACCCACAGGCACAGAGTGACTGGAAGGACGAGACGAGCTTGACCACCGCTTGGACAACAGGCCGTGGCGGTGATCTCCATCCTCATTCGCCGCCATCGGGGACCGCAACTGCACCGACGCAAGAATGCACGACTCGGCCGTAAGTCAATCGCGGCTTGACTTCGATACGCGCGACGGAGCCTCGCGGATTCGACCGGCCTGCCGAGCTCTGGTTGGGCGGACCGGTTCACATGCAGCCCCTCGGTTGCATGCTAGGAGATGGACGAGGTGTTTCGGGCGCTGGCCGATCCGAGCCGGCGTGCTGCTCGACAGCCTGAATGCCCGCAACGGACAGAGCCTTCGGGAGTTGTGCGCCGGGCTTTCGATGGCACGGCAGTCGGTCAGCAAGCACCTGGCGGGTGCTCGAAGCGGCCAACCTGGGAGTGGCACCGGTGCTGAGCCCGCGGTCGCCGAGGTCGCGGGCCGGATGATTGTGACAGCCCTGCACGACGATGCGTAAGGAGCAAATCCTCTTCAGCGCGGCCTATGACCGCATTGCGAACACCTGCCGGAGCACGTGAATCGCCTGCTCGATGGCGGCGGTGGCCGCGGCGGTGACGCGCAAGGGGTTGAGCAACATGAAGGTCAATATTGCTGAGCCGCAACAGATTTACGAAGGCATTTGATGGATAGTCTGCACGGCAAGGTAGCGAATTAGCCCACCCGGAACCAGGATCGCCTTGTGGCCAACGTAATTCGTGCACAGTAACCATTATCCATGATTGAGTGTTGATCTTGACCAATAGCCACGTCGTGGCGAGCGTCGCCAACGCCCGACCCCAGTCAAGCGCCGTGGTCAAGTTTCACGACGGCCGTAGCATCCCGTTCAGTTCACGGTGGTCGCCACCGATACGTTGTCCAAATGATCATCGATATAGTAATGCGGAACAGACGTCGATAGTGCGAAGTCAGACCGAGACGCATGCGCGCAGCGCCCGCGAGCAATCGTGAAATCATACATCTAGCCCTTCGCAGTCAATCCCTTCACGCCATGTGTGACACGCCGGTCGCGGAGACTGCGCCTGCTGTCTTGACGCCGGCGAAGACACTCAGTGTTATCCGGGCGTCATTGAGGACGATGGCGTAACGGCTGGGGTGGTTGGAGTTGGGAGGTTTCGTCACCTTCGCGCCGGTGAGCTTGAGGTTGCCACCTGGATAGCCGAGCGATCCGCTTCCCTGCCACCGCTCAGCGGCACTTGGATTAGTGGCAATCGCGACGGACAACTGGCAGCTGAAATTCGGGCAGATGCCCTGGCGTCCGTGGCCCCCAGATGCTCACATCAGCGGTCCTCGTCTGCTGACGCAGGTATGGCTGCGGAGCGATTCGCCTGCGCCGCCGCGACAATTCGGTCGTTGGTGACCGAGGAGGCGGCGCACTAGCTCAGATGCTTATTCAAGAAGCTGGCGATGCCGTCTATCACCTTCAGCCTCAAGGAGCGCCGCCGGCTCGTCCTAGTCCCTCGCGAGACGCCGCCAAGCGAAGTTTCATCTGGAGAACATGCTCGTCCTCGCCCGGATGGGAGCGGTCATCGTGCCGCCCATGCCTGCGTTCTACAACCGTCCCGTGGGGCTTTCCGACATCGTCGACCACACCATCGCGCGGGTGCTCGACCAGTTCGGGCTGGACAACGACCTGACCACTCGCTGGGAAGGTCCCAGCACAGCGCGTACCGCTGAGAAGGAGCACACCGCATGAAGCACTTCACCGACCTGCGCGGCTACATCGAAGGCCCCGGATGAGCTCGGCGACGTCATGCGGATCACCCGCGAAGTCGACGCCGACATGGAAAGCGCCGCGATCACCCGGCGAAGCTACGAGCTGCGCTCCCACGGTCCACTGTTCGAGAACATCCAAAGGCGCGCGGCCCGGGTTCCGGGCCTTCGGCGCCCCGGCCGCCCTGTCCTCACTCGCCGACGCACCGGCTGCACGAACAGGGTTCTCGAACAGGACAGGATCATCGCGAACACCCACACTGCGACCCGGCGCCCGAGACCGGGTCGCACCACATGCCGACCCGTCACCAGCTGCCCTACCTGAAACATCTGTCGGCTCCCTTGGTCTGTCCTGGTTTTTCCGATCAAGCTCCGACTTTGCGCGCCGAGCGCGCCGGATGACCGTGGATCACCGTTCGCTGTCGAGGGCCGTCATCTGCGTGGCGTCGTAGCGGTCACCGGCGGCCGCGTCCCTGGGTACCGCGGATTCGATCGCGGCGAGTTGCTCGGCGCTCAGTTCAACGTCGACCGCGTCCAGCGATTCGGCCAGCCGCTCGCGCTTGCGGGCCCCGACGAGCGCGACGATGTCGTCGCCTTGGGCGGCTACCCAGGCGATCGCGACCTGCGCGACGGACACACCGAGTTCGGTTGCCACGCTGCGCAGCCGCTCGACCAGGGCCAGGTTGCGGTCCAGGTTCTCGCCGCTGAATCTTGGGCTGTGTGCCCGGAAATCATTGGCGCCCTGCCGATCCGCCGACCAGTGTCCGCTGATCAGGCCGCGCGAGAGCACCCCGTAGGCCGTTACGCCGATGCCCAGTTCGCGGCAGGTGTCCAGGATTTCACCTTCCAGGCCGCGGGAGATCAGCGAGTATTCGATTTGCAGGTCGCTGACCGGGTGCACGGCGTGGGCGCGCCGGATCGTGTCGGCGCCGACCTCCGACAGTCCGAGGTGGCGGACGTATCCGGCCTGGATCATCTCGGCGATGGCACCGACGGTGTCCTCGATCGGCACCATGGGATCGAGCCGGGACGGCCGGTAGACGTCGACGTGATCGGTGCCGAGCCGCTGCAATGTGTAGGCGAGGGAGTTCTTCACCGCGACCGGGCTGTTGTCCTGGCCCAGCCACGACGCGTCCGGGCCGCGCAGGGAGCCGAACTTGACGCTGATCTGGACCTGGTCGCGGTCGTACCGGCGCAGGGCTTCGCCGAGCAGCATCTCGTTGTGGCCCGTGCCGTAGAAGTCACCGGTGTCGAGCAGGGTGATGCCGGCGTCGAGCGCGGCGCCGATGGTGGCGATGCTCTCGGCGCGGTCGCTGGGCCCGTACAGGTCGCTCATGCCCATCAGGCCCAGACCGATCGCCGAGGTGGTTCCCAGGGTTCCGAGCATCTTGGTTGGCATGACCCCAGCCCGCTTCGGCTGACTGAAACCAACGCCTTGGGCGACATCGGCTCCTTGAAAGACCGTTTCGTCAGGACTCGTGTTCATGTGCACCTCTCATTTTCGTTTTCCATTTGCGTGGTCCGCAGCTGCGGTCGGTCCGGTTCGGCCGCGATGACGTCGTGGTCGTCGTGGTCGTCGTCGACACGGACGCCGACGCCGACGCAATCGGCACTCCCGTCACTGTTGAAGGTCACGAGCGTCATGTTCAAAGCCTCTCGACCTATCTATATAATCGACACTACGTCGATATTACCCCGATGATATGTCGATCGTCAACGCGTGTGAAGATCGGTCGGGCGGTCGATTGTGCTTCGAAGAACGTCGATGTAATGTCATCTAAGATTTGACGACGTGTTGATTTTTGATGGTCGGCATGCAGGCCAACCGACCGGGCCACAGTCGGCGAGCAGCACAGCCAACAAGACGCAGACGAGGAAGACGACCATGGACGTGGGTTCACGGCGCAGTCAGCGTCAACGGGCCGCGGGACCCAGCAAGGGAGAGGTCCGGGAGGCGCAGATCCTCGACGTGACCGAGCGTCTTCTGCTCACGTCCCCGTTCGCCGACATCACCATGGACGAGATCGCCACGCGGGCCGGACTATCTCGGTCGACCATGTACTTCTATTTCGCCTCGAAAGAGGATCTGCTGGCCGGCCTGCTGGCACGTACACATGATGAGATCGTCGGGCCAACGGCGATGCTGCTGAATGCCGACACCACGGTTGATCAAGCGGTTCGCCGGGCGCTCGAGGCGCTCCTGCGCAGCTGGCGCGAACATGGACCGGCGTTGCGAACCTTCCTGGAAACCGGGCTGGTCTCGCCCGACTTCGGCGCCAAATGGCGGTTGACGACGAACGAAATCATTGACGTCGTGGCACAGTTCATCGACCGTGAGCGAGCCAATGGGCGCCTCCCCACGGGGCCGCCGTCGGCGCAGGCCGTTTCCTCAGCCCTCTTCTGGATGGTCGAGCACGAGATGTATGAACTGTTCCGTACCCGTCACACCCGCGCCGCGGAAGCCGAGTTGATCGAGACACTCGCACTGGTGTGGCAGCGGGCGTTGGGTGCGACATGACCAAGCCTTAGCTCGCCGACGCGCCCGCGGGCATGCCACTCGGAGCTCTTCTCGGAAAGGCCGGCGGCTTCGGCCCGAAGAGACCCGAGAGTGCCGGACGGGACGCCGTGTAGACCTCGCGAAGAAGAGGGAGTCGGGGCTGAGCAACACCCCCTGGTCCATCCTTGGTCCAGTCATCGCCTGATCGGCATCGCCGTCCCGTTCGCCAGATGGCGCGGGCGCACGTCTTCGGGCGCAGGCGCGTCGCAGGCGCCGGTCCTAGCGGCGGGGCATCAGCAGCGTCGTGTCGTCGCCTGGGATGTGGCCGCGCGTCGTACTGATGAAGTCGGCCTCACCCGGCGTCGTCGGACCCGTGTTAGCACAGCAGTCCAACGGCATTCACGCCGCGCTCGACGTGGTGGCCGTCGTCGGCAACGACGCCGACGCCGGGGCACTCCCGTTACTCCCGAAGGTCACCAGCTTCATAGTCAGCCGGTCTCAGATCAACAGCAATCGTTGCTACGTCGACCATACCTCGATTATTCGTCGATGGTCGACCTATCAATATTTGACCTGGCCGTGCTGATTGCGAACGGTCAAGTGTCGACGTACTGTCGTCTTAGAGTCGACGATATGTTGATTCTCGATTGGAAGGGTGGAGGGAACAGCGGGCCGGGCAACGGTCCGCAGCCGCGACGCCCTCACGGAAGGAACCCGACGATGAGTATCGACACCCGCACCGCCCGCCGGTTCAGCGGCGACCTGATCCTGCGCGGGCAGGACGGCTATGAGCAGGCCCGCACCGCGCGCATCTTCCACGCGCGGCACCCCGAGCGCTTTCCCGCCGCCGTGCTGCTGGCCCAGACCGAGCAGGACGTCGTCGAAGGGGTGCGCCTGGCGCGTGAATGCGGCTGGAAGGTCGGCATCAAATCGGGCGGGCACAGCTTCCCGGTCTGGGGCGTGCGCGACGACGGCTTGCTGATCGACCTGGCCGGTCTTAGCGAAATGTCCTACAACCCCGAGACCGGTATTGTCAGCGTCACTCCGGCGGTCCGGGGCGGGCAGGACCTCAATCCCTACCTCGAGCAGTTCGGA
>NZ_JAVRPS010000123.1:0-4519 GCF_032162105.1 Mycobacterium sp.
ACGACGACCATCGCGGAGGCGGTCCATTCGACGTCCGGCACTGCGATCTCGGCGATGATTTCTCGAGACGTCTGGTCGTCGTCCGTCTGGGGCACGTGTTGCTCCTTTTCGACTGTTCTGGCGGTGCTGCGTAGAACTTGCGTCCCGCGAGTTCGCGTTTCGTATTGCTGGACGGCGATGCTTGGTGCCAGATAGGACCTGAGCCGCGTCCCACCCCTGTCAGGTCAGTTCGTCGTGCGGCAGCGCGGTCATCGCCCGTGCCGTCGCCGCCATGTAGGTGGCGGCGAACAGCATGGCCAGCCGATTCACGAACCAGCGCCTCATAGGTTCTCTCCTTCGCTCAGTGTGCCGTCCGGCGAGGGTGTAAGCGGTTGAAGGTCAGCCCGTTTGGCGATCAATACCTAACCGCCCTTGAGCGCGAGGCACCCTGCAGACGACGACCACCACTTGTCGGATTCCGCTGTGGTGTTAAGAGAGAAGCTAATGCACGGTTTGCCGGTCCGGGTTGTGGCGGTGACTAACGTTGATCTGAAGATCATGTCTCGGCGAACACCGACCGATAGATTATTGGGGCGGAGGAGGTCGCCGAGGGCATCGCGGTCCGAGAATGCCTCGAGGTACTGCCGGAGTGGGATTGCGAGAGCTGCGACCACCGCCGGAGCGGATATTCGGAGAAGGCATCGATCTTGTTGTCGCGGTGACTGGGTTCTTCGATCGGTTGTTGATGCGACTAATGACTGGCGGAACATCGTGGGCCGCCGAACAATGACTCCTGGCGTGCCGGCACCCACGATGGGGAGCAGACATTGCAACCAAGAAGGGACCTCCATGTCAGCGCTAAGCAAACTTCATCAACGTGCGGCTGAACATCATGAGCACGCGGCACGGCACCATCGCGAAGCCGCCAAGCTTCAGGAGGCGAAAGATATTCTGGCGGCAGTAGATCAAGCACATCTGGCGCATGACCATCAGGTGCATGCCATCCGGTATGCAGCGGAGGCTGCGAAAGAATACGCGTCGGCGCGCCGCCGCAGCTAGAAGCATCGGTGCGCAGGACGAGCACCCATTCGGTTGTTCTGTGGCACCAGTGGCAAACGGTTTCCAATTGTCTTGAATCGTGACCCGAGCACCGTGTTCACCAATCGGGCGATCCAGTGCTCAGCTCGAGTCGTGCCGCCCGACGATTGTGGCCTCGGCAAGTATTGGATTCGGCCACATAACGCGTCGTAGATGGTTCGGACGCCCGGACTGTTCGCTGGACAACGCCAGCTGTGCCCATGAGCACAATCTGGCCCGTTCGGTCGGCCGCACGGGGGTTGGGACAAAGCCCTGGCCCAAACATCTTGGACCAAAACGAAAGTCGCATTCCACAACAGTCGCACACGTCTCGCGGCCCTCGGTACCATCACCCCGCCGAGTTCGAAAACCGACTCACTCAGACGGCAAAAGTCGCCTGACCCTGGGTCCACCAAACGACTTCAATCCCAAGCCGTTCGGCCACGAATGTCGAGCGCGCTGGGTTAATGAGCCGCCTATCGAGGTTTAGCTGGGGCGGCTCGATTGCCGCGGTCAAGGCGGGGAGCGCAGGACCACCGTTGACCGCGGCCCGACCGTGAGCTCTCGCCCCGCGGTGCCCGTGCGTGACGGGTCGAAACTGTCGCAGACCATGTCCCACCGCCGCACAGAAAGTTCGGCGGGCACCGTGAAAGTCAACGGCTCCCACCACGAGTTTACGAGTATGAGGAAGTCGTCATCCACCATCGGCGTTCCGTCGGCTCCCTCATCCGGATCCGTTGAACCGTCGACGAACAACGCGACGCTACGGGCACTCGGGTTAGACCAGTCTTCGGCAGTCATCTCCGCACCTGACGATGTGAACCAGCGCAGGTCCGACGCTGCCCTGCCGGTGCGGTAGCGGCGCCTGCGGAATACCGGGTGACGACGGCGCAACGCGATGAGTTCGGTTGTGAAATCCAACAGTTCATCGTCGACGGTCGTCCAGTCGAACCAGGTGATCTCGTTGTCCTGGCAGTAGGCGTTGTTGTTGCCCCGCTGAGTGCGCCCAAGCTCGTCGCCCCCCAACAACAGCGGTACGCCCGCCGAGAGCAGCAGCGTCACGAGAAACGCCCGTTTTTGCCGAGCGCGCAGCGCCAGCACGTCAGGATCGTTGGTTGAGCCCTCCGCTCCGCAGTTCCACGAGCGGTTGTCGTCGGTGCCGTCGCGGTTGCCTTCGGTGTTGGCGTCGTTGTGCTTGCCGTTGTAGGAGACCAGGTCGGTCAGCGGGAACCCGTCATGCACGGTAACGAAGTTGACCGACGCGCTGGGTCGGCGTCCTTCATCGGGGCGGTCGTAGATATCAGCCGAACCGCACAGGCGTGCAGCGAAATCCCCCAACAACCCGTCGTGACTGCGCCACCAGTCGCGCATGGTGTCGCGGAAGCGTCCGTTCCATTCGCTCCACAGCGGCGGGAAGCGACCGATGTCGTAACTGTCGATTCGGCCGACGTCCCATGGCTCGGCGATGAGCTTGACCTGTGAGATGACCGGGTCCTGGCTCACGGCATCGAAGAACGCTGAGAACGGGTCGAAGGCTCCGTCGTCTCGTCCGAGGGTCGGTGCGAGGTCGAAACGAAAACCATCGACACCCATCGTCGACACCCAGTAGCGCAGCGAATCCATGATCATCCGCAGCGTGGTCGGGTCCGCCGTATTCAGCGAGTTGCCCGTCCCTGTCGTGTCGATGTAGCGACTCGGGTCGCTCGGGTCGAGGCGGTAGTAGGCGGCGTTGTCGAGGCCGCGGTCAGACAGCGTCGGGCCGCCGGGCCCGCCCTCGGCGGTGTGGTTGAACACGACGTCGAGCAACACCTCCACCCCGGCGGCGTGCAGGGCGTCGACCATGCTCCGGAACTCCGCCACCTGGCCGCCGCGGCGGCCGGCCCGCACCGCAGCCGAGTACGCCGCGTGCGGCGCGAAGAAACCGATGGTGTTGTAGCCCCAATAGTTCGTCAACCCCCGCTCGACGAGGAACGACTCGGGCACGTTGTGGTGGACGGGCAACAGCTCGACGGTGGTAACGCCGAGACCGACTAGGTAGTCGAGCGCTGCCTCGTGCGCTAGACCGGCGTAGGTGCCGCGCAGCTCCGGCGGCACATCGGGGTGTGTTGCGGTGAATCCGCGGACGTGCACCTCGTAGATGATCGTGTCGGCGAGCGGATGCCCCGGGCCGGGTGCGGGCGGAACGTGCGGCAACGGCGCCGTCACCAGGCCGCGCGGCATGTGACCGGCCGAATCGAGCAGGCTGGGAGCCGCGGTGTCATCCGTTGCGTAGTCGAGCGATTCGGGCCCGAACCGGCATTCACCATCGATCGCGCGGGCATACGGGTCGAGCAGAAGCTTGGCGGGGTTGTAGCGCAGGCCCCGAGCGCGATCGTAGGGCCCGCTGACTCGGAAGCCGTAGGCCTGACCCTCCCCCACGCCGGGCACGAAACCATGCCAGATGTCGCCATCTCGTTCCAGCAGCGCCAGCCGAGTCTCGGCTCCACTGTCGGCGAACAGGCACAGCGTCACCTGTTCGCCATTCGACGACACTGCGAAGTTCGTCCCATCCGGCCCACACGTCGCGCCCAGCGGAGCGGGTCTGCCGGGCATGATCGTCGTGGTCATCGGCTCTCCTCACCTTCGACGAGTCGCTGAATCACCTCCGACACCGTGGGGTAGGCACGATGGCGGCGGCGGATCACGTCGGCGACCAACCCGGTCCAGCCGGTCTGGTGCGACGCACCCAGACCGGCGCCGTTGTCGCCGTGAAAGTATTCGTGGAAGAGCAGGTTGTCGCGCCAACGAGGGTCGCTCTGCATTCGCTCTGTGTCGCCGAAGCACGGCCGTCTTCCGTCCTGGTCGACCAGGAAGATCGACACTAGGCGCTCCCAGAAATCGGCGACGACGACATCGAGCGTGACGCTGGTTCCCGAACCGGTCGGGTATTCGACAGTCAGTTCGTCGCCGAAGAATTCGTGGTAGCGCTCCAATGCGGTCGCGACGAGGTAGTTCAGCGGAAACCACACCGGGCCCCGCCAGTTCGAGTTGCCGCCGAACATGGCGGTGGTCGACTCGGCAGGTTCATAGTCGATTCCGGCCCGCACACCCTCCGCGTCCAATTCGTACGGATGCTCGCGGTGGTACGCAGACAGGGAGCGAAGGCCGTGCGGCGACAGGAACTCCGCCGGGTCGAACAGGGTGTGGCAGAGCCGCCGCACCCGGTCCAGGCCGGTCACCCCGATCAAGAGCCGCCGTGTACCGGGTTTGCCGCGCAGGATGCCGGCGCCGACCATTTCCTCAGTCCCTCCTAGCCCATGGCGTCGCAAGTAGTCGGCGAACATCTTGTCTGTCACGAGCGTCCGGTTGATGGCCTCCTCGTTGACAACCGCCGCTGCCAGCGGCGGGATCATGGCGACCATCGAGCGCACCCGGACCGGCACGGCGCCTCCGTCAGGCAACAGGATCCGGTCATAGTACAAGC
>NZ_JAVRPS010000124.1:0-6209 GCF_032162105.1 Mycobacterium sp.
CGAGATAACGCAATCCCAGCCGCTCCGGCTCGGAGCCGTCGGCCGCAATCATCGCGTCGCTCGTTGGGACGGTCGTGGACGGCACACATCGACACTATATTCATGAGGTACCTCACCTGGTTACCCGCGATCGTGCCGGCTTACTGCGCCACGTCGAGCACCACCCGGAACCGGGCCTGACCCGACATCATCCGTTCGTAGGCTTTCGGGGCGTCCTCGAATGGCATCTTCTCGATCATCGCCGCGACCCCGTTCGCGGAGCTGAAGGCCAAGCTGTCCTCGTTCTGAACCGGGGTGCCGGTCAGGCTCCCCAGGATCGACCGACCACCAAAGATCAGATCGGATGTCGAGACCTCGATGGGGTCCATGGCGGCACCGACGACCACCAGTTGACCGCGTGGCTGCAGACCGGCCAGTAGCGGCGACATCGAGGCCCCGCTGGCCGCCGTCGCGATGACGGCCGCGGCACCGCCGAGTTCGGTCAACGCAGCGCCGGGATCGGTTGCCGCGCTATCGATGTAGTGATGTGCGCCAAGCTGTTCGGCGAGCGCACGCTTGTCGGCGCCGCGGGCGATTGCCGCCACGCGATACCCCAGCTTGTTGGCGTACTGCACACCGAGGTGGCCCAGCCCGCCGATGCCCTGGATGCCGACCAGCGCCCCGGGCGGGGCGTCGATGCTTTGTAGCGCGTTGTACGTGGTGATGCCGGCGCACAGCAGCGGGCTGGCGTCCAGCGACGTCAGCTCCGCCGGGATCCTGACCAGACCGGTGGCCCGGGCATAGACGACTTCGGCGTAGCCGCCGTCTTCGGTCGTGCCCGGCTGTGGCTGGTTGTCGCAGTTGACGAAGTCCCCGCGGCGACACCACTCGCAGGCCCCGCAGTGCCCGCCGAGGAAACCTACGCCGACCCGGTCGCCGACCTTCCACGTGGTCACGGCGTCACCGACGGCGTCGATCGTTCCGACGATCTCGTGGCCGGGAACGACCGGCTGGCTGGGATCGGGGCGCAAGCCCTCGGCGCCCAGCACGTCGCTATGGCAGACGCCGCAGGTCTCTACCCGGATGCGAACGTGGTCGGCATTCGGCGCAACCACGTCACGGTCTACCAGTTCGAACTGGTGCTGTCCCGTCGCTTGCCAGGCGCGGTAGGTGTCAGACATTGGGTCCTCCATTTTGTTGAGATGGGTTGTCGTGAGCGGTTGCTCGACGTCGGGCTCGGTGGGCGCGGGCGTTGGTCTTGTTGCCGCACGTTGCGGTGTCGTGCCAGATCCGGCTGTTGTTCTTGGAGCGGTCGTAGAGCGCGGTGCGGCATTGCGGTTCGTGGCAGAGCTTGAGTCGTCGGAACGTGTCCTGGGCGTGGGCGGTGGCCGCTTCGATGGCGATGGCCGCGGCCAGCCAAGAGGCACCCGACCCGAGTGGCTCGAGGTGCGCACCTGCGCTGGTGGCGGTGATCGCGGCGGTGCCGGTGATGACCGCGTCGGTGCGGGGGCCGTCGTGGTCACCGAGCACTGAGCGCAGGGTGTCCCGGACTGCTCGTAGGCGGGGGAGTTCGGCCGCGGTGATGAGTAGGTGCGGGTCGTCTGCGCCAACCGATGTGCACCAGTACGGCACGACCGCGTCGATCCAGTGCTGCGCGGTGTCCACCTCGGCGAGCAGGTCCACTAGGTCCGGTACGTGATCGATGCCGATGGTGTTGGCCAGTTCCTGGCTGAGCACCAGCGGCGCCGGGGCGAGCGCGGTGCCGAACCGGCTACTGGCCGGATAGCCGAAGTTCGCAGCCTCGTCATTCATAGTAAGAAGCATACACTGTTTACCGATTACATCGAGACGGGGGTTCGACTGCGGTCGCTCATCCACGGTTGGTAGTCGCGGTCGGTCGAGTCAAGCGGCCAGCATCCGCTGTAGGGCTTCGGCGGCGCGCGCCAATTCCGTGGGGAGGTCGTAGTCGGGGTCGTCGCACCAGTTGGTGATCGCAGTTGTCAGCGCACCGATCACGATGTCGGCAAGGACCGGGGGACTGTGGGCGGAAGTGACCTGGCCGGAGTCGATGCCCTCGGCGATGAAGCGCGTCGCCGCCTTGCCCAAACCGCCCCGGCGACTTACTTCTGAGGGCCCGTCGACTCGCAAGTGGAGCAGCTCTCCTAGCAGTTCGCGGTAGGCGGGATGTTGCGCGATGTCGGCTGCGACCACGGTAAAGAACTCGGCGAACCGGGTTGAAAACGGGCGTGGATCACCAGTGAGGTCGTCGAGGTAGGAAATGGCCCCGGCGAGCCGACGCTGCCCGATGGCCGAGTACAGGTGCTCCCGCGTGTCGAAGTGGTTGAAGAAGGTGCGTTGTGAGACGTCGGCCCGCTCGCAGATGGCCTCGATCGTCGTCGGCCTGATTCCTCTGTTTTGGAAGAGCTCTGTCGCCGCATCCAGGAGGGCGTCGCGCGTCTGGGCGCGGAGCCGCGCGAAACGCGTGGCGTGGGCCATCGAGGCGACCATGTGGACGACAGTAGACTGGTTTGCAGTTCACTGCAATAATGCAGTTTGCTGTAGAACGCCGCCTCCAAGAAGGGATTCACATGGCACACACCGTCGACGAGGTCCTTTCGGGCATTGACCTGACCGGGAAGATCTTCGTCATCACCGGCGCCACCAGCGGACTGGGTCTGACGGCGGCGCGCGGGCTCGCGTCAGCCGGCACCACGGTGGTCCTTGCCGGTCGGGACCCGCAGCGTCTTCGGTCTGCGGCCGAGGACATCGAATCCGAGAACCCCACTGCGGCAGTCGAAACGATCGAAATGGAGCTGGACAGCCTGACGAGTGTTCGCTCGGCCGCCGCCGAGCTTGGTGCGAGGTTCCCGCGCATCGACGTCCTCATCAACAACGCGGGAGTGATGTTCACGCCCTTCGGCCGAACCAAGGACGGCTTCGAGCTCCAGCTGGGCGTCAATCACCTCGGGCACTTCGAGTTGACGCGAGGCGTGATGCCATCGCTGCTCAACACGGGGTCTGCGCGGGTGGTGAACCTGAGTTCGGACGGTCATCGGATTTCCGACATCGATCTGGACGATCCGAACTGGGAGCGGGCACCCTACGACAAGTTCAAGGCCTACGGTGCGTCGAAGACGGCCAACGTTCTGCTCACCGTCGCGCTCGACACCCGGTACCGCGACAGCGGCGTGCGGAGCTTCGCGGTGCATCCCGGTACCGTCGCCACGTCCCTGTCGCGCCACATGTCACGCGACGACATGAAGGCGATGATGGCGCTCGGCGACGCCGACCGCGAGCCGTCCGCCGCTCGTCCCAAGCTCGAGGTCATTTCGCCCGAGCAGGGCGCGGCGACCTCCGTGTGGGCCGCGGTGTCCGACGAGCTGGCCGGCTTGGGCGGTCTGTATCTCAAGGACTGCGCGGTCAGCGATAACTCGATGCCCTACGCGACGGATCCCCTTCGTGCCGAGCGGCTTTGGACGACGTCGGAACTGCTGTGCCGGTCACCGGTCGCCGGGTCGAGCACGTAGAAGCTCCGTGCCGTTGCCGTGGGGGCTCACGATGTTGCGTGCTCCTGCTGCGGCACCGGTCCGAGCAGAAGACCTCCGTCGGCGATGAACTCGGAGCCGGTCGAGAAGCTGGCCTCCTCGGAGGCGACGAACAGCACCAGCCGCGTGATCTCCTCGGGCTCGGCGATGCGCGGAATCGCCGACAGCTCCACGCCTGCCCCTGCCATCGTTGCCGCCATGGGACCCGCGTCGGGCGCTTGAGCAGTGAGGATCGGCGTGCGGACAGCGCCGGGGTGAACCGAGTTGACGCGGATGTTGTCGTGTCCGAGCTCCAGCGCCGCCGTCTTGGTCAGTCCCCGCACTCCCCACTTGCTGGCCACGTACGCGGCGAGCCCGGAAGTGGCGGTAAAGCCGGCTCCCGAGGAGATGTTGACGATGGCGCCGCCGCCCGCCTTGCGCATGGAGGACACCACGGCGCGGATCCCCAGATACGAACCAGTCAGGTTGATTTCGAGCACTTGGCGCCAGACGGCCGGGTCGGTCTCCTCGATCACTCCGAAGCGCGCGATGCCCGCATTGTTGATGAGCACGGAGACCGGGCCGAAGGCGTCCTCAGCTGCGGCCACCGTCGCAGCCCAGTCCACGTCGCTCGTCACGTCGAGCCGGGCGAAGATCGCGTGATCGCCGAGTTCCTTGGCGAGCGTGCGCCCCTCCGGCTCGAGTATGTCTGCGATCACGACGTTCGCGCCCTCGGCGACGAAGCCCCGCGCGTGACTAGCACCCATTCCACGGGCACCGCCGGTGACGATCACTGTCCTCTTATCGAAACGTTTCATGACTTTCTCTCTCCTTTTGATTGGTTCCTATTTGACTGGTCTAGGTGGCTGAAAGACGCTTCAGACCAACAGATCTCATACGCCGAGAAGTCAGTCGCCGCTACACCATCACGCGGCGCGGCGGAGGTCCGACCACAGTTCATCGATGGCCCTTTCGGCCTGCACGAGGCTCTCGGCAGCGAGTGGTATGAGGTCGGCCATCGCGGGGTTGCTACTAGCCACCGTCAATTCGGCCGTGATGAACCGCGGTTCGAGGCCGGTCGTTGACAATGCGTGCCGGAGCCACGGCTCCGCATGATCCCAACCTTGCCGCGGCGTGCCGGGACCGTATCCGCCACCGCGCGCGGCGAGAACGATGAATTCGGTGTCGCCCAGCAGTCCGGCGTTGGTCTGCGCGTCAACCGACACTCCCGGAGCGATGAGGTGGTCGACCCAGGCCTTGATTGTGCTTGGCGGGCCGTAGTTGTAGAGCGGAAGGCCCAGCAGAACCGTGTCGGCCTGCCGATCTCATTGATCAGCTCGACGCTGAGAGCGAATGACAGATGTTCCGCGCGACTGCGCTTTTCCGGCGGAACCATTCGCGCCAGTCCGGTTACCGCGTCGAAATGGGGAATCGGATGGGCCGCTAGGTCACGGAAGGTGATCGTCCCGCCCGGGTGTGCGGCGAGCCACCGCCGAGCCGCCCGCGCGCTGAGGCGCCGGCTGGTGGACTGCTCACCCGTGATCGAAGAGTCGACGTGCAGACGATGTGGCATGATTTGTCTCTCTTCTGTGATGTTGTGAATCATTAACTGCCGAAAGAAATTAGCCGCGGACAAGGCATGGTCACCCTTTTTGGACATGGGATTGCGGTGATTGGCGGGGTGCGAAGGACGTCTGAGGCGCCGCCGCCGGCGGCGTCCGGGTGACCGTTGCCGCGGGCCACCCCTTGGGGATTGTTGCGCTTGCGCCGACCTCATTGCCCGGGTAGCCGACGGTCACTGCGCCCATCGCGACGACGACGCCGGCGCCTATCACTGCCGACAAACCCTTCACGCTCCCACGAACACGGTGGAAGTTGATTGGCTCGATCATTTCTTGGCTTCCTTGCTCTCGAAGTAGTGGTGAATGTGGCCGATGTTCACGCCCGCCCGCTCGCCGAGCTCGGCCATACGCGATCCATGAAACCCCGTTTCCCCAACGGAACTAGAGAAGGCGGCATGTCATCACTCACAGGACTCGCGTTGCCCGCAGTCAACAGGTCGTCGACCACGACACCTGTGGCGAAGAACCGGACGACCGTCATCAGCCCACTCCAGGTGGCAGCGGAGTTGTCACAAAGACGCCCTCGTTGCCCGCGGCAGGGACTGGCGGAGGTGCGCCATGTGGATCTTCTAGGCCGCCTGCCAGGTTGGTGATGCCGACTGCGACCCCTGCCGTGCCGGATGTGGTCCGCAGGGACGTCGTTGGCCCCACCTGCGACATCCGGAAGGGCGCGTTGCATGCCGCAGCGTCGCGAAGTGTCCTTTCAGGTGTACGCGGACAACGGCATCCCATTCCGCTTCGCTCGTATCGGCCAAGTCCCCGCCGCGGATGAATCCCGCATTGTTCACCAGCACGTCGAGGCCGCCGTAGGTATCCAGCGCGGTCTGGATGAGGCTGCTCGCACCCGCCCAATCGGCGATGTCGTCTCGATTGGCCACCGCCTCGCCGCCCGCCGCGATGATCTCGTCGACGACGTCATTGGCCGGACCCATGCCGATGTCGCACCTTCGGCGGCGAAACCGAGCGCATGCGCCCGCCCAATGCCGCGGCCAGCGCCCGTCACCGCGACCACCCGGCCGTCGACAAAGCCCATTTGTGTTGTCTCCTTTGCTGCTAACCGATCGGCGCGATCAGAAAGCGTGTA
>NZ_JAVRPS010000125.1:0-6422 GCF_032162105.1 Mycobacterium sp.
GATGCTCGCCAACCCCGCGCTGAGGATGAGCTTCTTCACGTTAACCAGCCTCCGTCTGTACCCATGATCACTGCGGTGTGCCGCTAGACGAGGATTGTGCCGAAACCTCGCTGTGAAAACGCGAAGAATCCAAACGAGGGGTGAAAACCCGAGCACTCAACTGGTAACCACGCCGTGAATCCGGCCCTGATCGTCGAAGGAAGCTTGGGGGGATCGGGGCCGCCGTGTTCGACCGGAATGGACTGTCCGCCTGGATAGCAGTGAAGAAAGTTCTCACAGCGCCGTTCCGAGGACTTGCTCGGTGGACGCTCGTAGCGGCAGGGCTGATCGGTCCGTGGTGGCGGACGGGAGCCGCCACGGCGCAGGTTTTAGCTTAGCGGACGCTGAGGAATCAGACTGTCGCGCAAGCGCGTTTCAGACCACACGGTGGCAAGCGGGGCGCCACGGCGACGTGCCCCGCCCCGTGGGCGGCGGCTTCCTAGACGTGGAAGCGAAGCCGCTTTCGCCGGCTCATCGCAACGTCAGCCACAGCAGGCTGCCGGCGCCGGCGAGTACGCAATAGATCGCGAACGGGGTTAGCGTGCGGGTCTCGAAGTATCGGGTCAGAAATCGCACCGCTGCGTACGCCGCGACGAAGGACGCGGCACTTCCAGCGAGGACCTGGCCGCCTATTCCCGCCCCTAGAGGACCGAACAGGTCCGGTATCTTCAGGACGCCGGCGGCCAGGATCACCGGGGTGGCAAGCAGGAATGAGAACCGCGCCGCCTCCTCGTGGGAGAGACCCCGCAGTAGGCCGGCCACCATGGTCACACCCGATCGACTGATACCCGGCAACAGCGCGAGGATCTGTGCGCAGCCGATGATCAGCCCATGCCGAAGCGGCAATTCGGCGATGCGTTCGTCGGCGGCCGTCAGCACATCGTGGTCGCGTTGGACGGGCACGACTTCGACCGTCGCTGTCGCACGTCGGCGCAGCCGCTCTCCGCCGTACAGAATCAGCCCATTCAGCGTCAAGAACACCGCGGCGGGCACGGGCCGGCCGAGCGTGGTGCGGAACAGATGTTCCAGTGCCAGACCGGAAATGCCGACTGGAATGGTCGCCACCACGATCAGCCACGCGAGGCGTTCGGCTGGCGTCGCAATGCGTCGGTGCCGCACCGATGTGTAGAAACCGGCGATGATCTTGACCCAATCGCGCCAGAAGAACACCAGCAGGGCCGCCGCGGTCGCAACGTGTAGCCCGACGATGAAGGCCAAGTAGGGCGACTCTGGAGACGACACGTTCAGGTCCTGGGCCCACCGTCCGCCGATCAATGCGGGCACGAGCACCGAGTGGCCCAGGCTCGATACGGGGAACAGCTCGGTGACACCTTGAAACGCACCGACGATCAGTGCTTCGACGTAGCTGAGACTGCTCACGGGTGACCCTAATCGTTTGGTCGCGGCTGCCGGCGAGTGAATGAACGAGGCGCTCGCGTCGGAGTTAGTGGCTGTTGTCAGTGAGACGACGGTCGCTGCACACCGTCCGAGGCGCTTTCAGCGGTCGCCTACCGAAGCGACGTCAATAGTGTTGTGAGTGTTTGTGTTTCGGTGGCGGGGTCCGGGGTGTTGGCCCGTAGTGCTTTGAGGACGGTGTCGATTTGGCCGTCGAGAGCGGTCCAGCCGGTGTCGTCGAGGGGTTGCAGGGTGGGCTGGTCGTCGTCCCAGGCGGTTTCGAGGTCTTTGATGCGGGCCGTGGCGCCGGTTTGGTCGCCGGCTTGGACCTTGGCCAGGGTGTCGGCGGTGATGGTGCGGAACTTGGTTGTCTCGGCGGGCGGGAAGTGTGCGGTGGCTGATTGTCCTGGGGCCAGTGGCGTGGCCGCTGAGGTGGTGCCGGATTCCTCTTCGCTGGCCGCGGCGGTGGCGTGCGGGCGTCCGGCGGCCCAGACGAGCAGGGCGCCCGCAGCGACGGCGACCACGGCGTAGTAGCCGAGCATGATCAGCTCGCGCGCCGGTGCCGTGGGTGTCGGTGTGTGGGTGGGCTTCTTTTCTTCGATCACGTCGGCGCGGGTGTAGGTCAGGTAGATGACGGTGGCCAGGATCGCGGTGAGGAAGATGACGCTGGTGGCGGCGGTACCCAAGCCCAGGCCCTGCTGGTCTTTCGGGAAGCCCAGCCAGTCGCCGAGGTTGGCGCCCAGGGGGCGGGTCAGGATGTAGGCCAGCCAGAAGGACAGCACCGGGTTGGCGCCCAGTCGCCAGCCGATCGCGATCACCCCGATCAGCCCGGCGGGCAGCAGCACCGAAATACCGGGTCCCCAGCCGGTGAGTTCCAGGATCCAGTCACCGGCGGCGGTGCCCAGCGCGAAGGTGACCAGCACCGCCAGCCAGTAGAAAGCCTCGCGGGGCAAGGTGATGATGCTGTGAATGGACAGGGTGCGCTCCCGCGCCCACCACAGGCCGAAGACCACGACCAGGACCGCGGTGAACACGCTGGTGCTCACCGCGAGTGGAACGCCCAGATCGTCGGTGAGGATGTCGGTGTAGAGGGTGCCGGTCACGCTGACCACCACGACGGTCAGCCAGTACACGAACGGCACGTAGCGGTTGAGGCTCAGCTGCCAGCCCAGGACCGCGACCAGGACGACGGTGAAGATCAGCGCGGTCACGTTCAGACCGACACCCAACGTCATGTTGATCCAGTCCGCGAAGCTCTCACCCACGGTGGTGCACAAGATCTTGATGATCCAGAACCACACCGTGATCTCGGGAACCTTGTTCAGCATCACCCGCGCGGACTGAATGGACTCAGATTTCGTCGTCTCGGTCACGACGCCCGACGGTAAGGACGCCTGACTGAAGCAACGCTGAGAGTTCGTTTACCGTCACATTACGAAAGTGGACGGCGTGCCGAAAAGACACTAACCGCACGTCCTACCGGAGGCGGCTATCTCCGCGTCGAGCCGTTTTGGGGGTGTCTCCTAGTGTGTCGCGAGTCGTTGATCAAAACCTGGGCCAGCGTCGGCAACCAACTGCTGCAGAACTGTCGACTCGAGACACCAGACCGCCTGCATCAGAAGACGATGGTCTGGTTGCCGTCGGGGCGGGTGAAGCGGGGAGCTGCGGTCTGTCATTGACCCGCTGCCGCTCCAACGTGAAGGTTCAGCGTCGCTGGATGGGCGCTTGAGACTTCGCCGACCGCGTTGATCCCGCATGACCGAGTCTGGCTCGGTGATCGCCTGGCTTCTCGACTCCGGCCCATCGAACTATCGTCAGCCCGAATCAGTTGGTGAGGGCGTCGACGATGCCCGACCAGGCGGGTTTGCGGGCGTAGGTTGCCGTGGTGGGGGTTGCCGCGCCGTACCCGGAGAAGGTGTCGGGGTGTCACGGTCATGGCTTGGTGTCACGGTGTGGGGCGTAAGCGGCGGCTTGGGTGCGGTTGTGCACGCCGAGTTTGGTGAAGATCGCGCCGACGTGGTTGCTTACGGTTTTGGGGCTGATGCACAGGGTGGTGGCGATGTCAGCATCGCTGTGGCCGGCGGAAAGCAGTTCGAGTACGTCGCGTTCGCGGCGGGTCAGCTGGTGTGGGTCGGCGCGGGTGTCGGCGAGGCGAGGGTGGGCGGTACGGCCGCGGGTCTTTGCGAGGCGCTGACGGGCTCGGCGGGCCGCGGCGCGTGCGCCGAGCCTGCGGAAGGTGGCCAGGGCCGTCTCCACGGCGGGAATGTCGCCGCCGAGCTGGGCCACAGCGGCGTCGTAGGGGCAGCCCCGTGCGGTCCATGCGTTGGCGGCCTCGCGCCAATCACCGTTGATCTCCAGCTGGTAGGGCGTCACGGGCTCGGCGGGCGGGGTGCAAGCTGGTGGGCCGCCGGACAGGTGTAGCCAGCGTTGGAGGTGCCCGACCAGCCACGGGTCGGCCCCGGCGGGAGCGGCGGCCAGCCCGATCTTGGCCTCGGCCCGGGCGGCGGCGTCGTCGCCGCGAAGCCAGGCGGTCTCGGCGCGCGCGGCCCACAGCGGGCCGAGCTGAAACAGGTCGGCCCGTTCGGCGCCGGTGCTGGTTTGGGGGTCATCCAGCTGCGGTGCAATCAGCGGTTCGCCGCGGCGGGCCCGGATCAGCGCGACGGTGAGCAACGGCATGGCCCGGTGTAGCGGGCTGAGCCCGGGCCGGGTCAGCACGTCGTGGGCGGCGGCTTCGGCGTCGGCCCAGTCGCCGCGATGGAGGGCGACCAGGGCGCTGGCGCCGGCGGCGATTGTCTGGAAGTTGCCCAGGTCACGCTCATCGCAGAACGCGCAGGTTTCGGCGATGTAGCCGTCGGCACCGTCCAGGTCGTGGTGCAGCGCGGCGGTCCAGCACATGATCGCTCCGGCGATGCCGGCGTGTTCGGCCAGCGCCTCGGAGCCCATCGCGGCCCGCCATGTCGCCTCCAGCTCGTCCCAGCCGGTGTCGGTGCGCAGCACGGTGGACATCGCGGCGTAGACGCGGGCCCGGATCACCACAGCCTCGTCGCCCAGCTGGGTGCCCAGGGTGACCGCTCGGGCCGCATACTGGGCGGCGGCGGGGTCGTAGCTGACAGCGGCCAGCTGCGCCAGGTTCACCAGCGACCAGGCCAGCTGCGGGCTCGGCGCAAGGTTTTCCAGTAGCCGCAGGGACGCTTGTGCGGCGGCGGTGGCCTCGGTGGAGCGACCCAGCGGCCACAGCACATATGAGAGCCAGCGCAGATCCTCGCCCTCGCCGAGCCGGTCGCCCAGATCGCGGCGCAGCCCGATCGCCTCCCGCCAGGACTCCGTCGCGGCCTCGACGAGCCCGCACAGGTAGCTTTCGAACGCGTGCCCCTCCAGCCACTCCACCTTCTGTTGCTTCGGGGTGTGATCGGCGTGCCGCAGAGCCAACGCGTACAGCTCGGCGGCCTCCCGGTGAGCGCCCACCGAGGCGGCCCGCTCGGCGGCAGCCCGCCCGAAACGCGCCGCCGCCTCGTCATCGTCGGCCTGTTCGGCGTGAAATGCCAACGCCGACAACGTGTCCGGGGGGACCGGTGGTTGGGTCAGCGCGGCCAGCGCGCGCGTGTGTAACTCCCGGCGCCGATAGGCGGGGATCTGTTCCAGCGTGGCCTGCCGGGCCAGCTCATGACGAAACGCCACCGCCGCACCGTCGGCGCGCAGCACCCCGGCGTCAAGGCATTCACCCAACGCTGCCGTCGCGCCCGGGCACACCTGGTCCAGCAGCCGTGGGTCGGCGTGTGGGCCGCAGATCGCCGCGGCGTACGCGGTGTCGCGCGCGGGCGGTGACAGGCGGGCCAGCCGGCCCCACACCGCCTCGGAAACACTGCGCGGTAGCGCGCTGCTTCCCAGCGTGTCCGGGTCGGCGGCGAGGATCTCGGTGACGAAGAACGGGTTGCCGCCGGTGCGCCGGTGCAACTCATCGGCGTTGACGCCGCTGCCGGCGGCCAACTCCGCGACCGCGTCGCGGCTGAGCGGGGCCAGGCCAATCCGAGTCAGTGCTTCATAATTCGCCACGTTGCCCAGCGCCACCGCCAACGGATGCTCTGCGCCGATCTCGTCGTCGCGGTAGGACACCAGCAACAGAACCGGCAGCTCCCCCACCCGCCGCGCCAGAAATCGCAGCACATCCAAGGTGGCCCCATCGGCCCAATGCACGTCCTCCACCACGCACACCCAGGTGTTGCCGTCAGCGAACAACTCCAGCACTCTGGCGTAGGTCGCCTCGCTGTCACCGCAGTCGATCGCCGCGGCCAATCCGGCAGCCGCGGGTTTCGGCAGTTGGGTCAGCATGTCGATCAGCGGCCCCAGCGGTCGCGACGTCGCTAGAGGATCACACGAGCCACGCAGCACCCGCACCTGCCCGTCCAGGCTGGCGTTGAAGCGGCGGATCACCGCGGTCTTGCCAACCCCGGCCTCCCCGCGCAGCAACACCACCTGCCCAGCGCCGCGCCCGGCCTGCTGCCCTAGCGCACCCAACTGGGCCAGCACCGACTCCCGCTCCAGCAGGATCTCCGTGGGCACCCGATGTCCCCTTCCGTACCACGGTACCGACACCACCGCGTGGGCCCGGGGTAGATAAAAGTTGTATGGCGGGCAAATCGTAGATATTAGCCCTGGCAAATCAAAGATGGGGAAAATTCCTCATGAATCTAGACCCGCCATGAGCGCACACTGCATTCACAACTCATCCGCCTTCGTTCCATCCTTCGAAGGAACGGACAGTTGGGTGAGGAGTGCCACCACCGCGATGATTACTGCTGCCCCGACGGTTGGTGTGACCGCCGCGGCGGCAACGAGGGGAGTCGTCGGCAACCCCGCTTACATGGCCCCACCGGTCCGGACCTCAGCCGGGGGGCTCGCGAATTGATCGGCATCGACTTTCACCCGACTTCTGGGTGTTCACGACGGAGAGCGGAATGGCGGACAGGGGTCGCGGGGGTGCCGTAGTG
>NZ_JAVRPS010000126.1:0-11098 GCF_032162105.1 Mycobacterium sp.
GCGTCACCCATCGACACGTTGATCAGGAAGGGCCACGAACCCTCGGACGGGTTCAGGAAGCCCGACAGCGAGGCGGCGTAGATGAACTGCTGCGGGTGGTAGACCGACAGGATCATCGACGCCGAACCGGCCATCGACAGCCCGACCGCGGCGCTACCGGTCGCCTTCACCTGCTTCTCCGACGCGAGATAGCCGGGTAGTTCCGAAGTGAGGAACGTCTCCCACTTGTAGGTCAGGGGCGGGCCCGCCTTGTTGCGCGCAGGCGAGTACCAGTCGGCGTAGAAGCTGGACTGTCCGCCGACCGGCATGACGACCGAAAGGCCTGAGTCGAGGTACCACTCGAACGCGGGGGTCTCGATGTCCCAGCCGCTGAAGTCGTCCCTGGCGCGGAGGCCGTCGAGCAGGTACACCGCAGGCGAGCCTGCGCCTCCGCTCTGGAACTGCACCTTGATGTCGACGCCCATCGACGGCGACGGCACCATCAGATACTCGACTGGCAGACCGGGGCGTGAGAACGCCCCCGCGCTAGCGCCGCCACCAGCCAGGCCGATCATGCCGGGTAGCAGGAGCGCCGCCATGGTTGCACCAAAGAATCGGCGCGCCCAACGGCCACGAATTCTGTCAACGAACATCTATGAATTCCATTCAGTTTGCGGTTACCGCGTTACTCGTTTCATACCCACGGTCAGATGACCGCCCGAGCGGCCGAACGGTGTCATACCCACGGCCGCGCCTGCCCAACCTTGGACAGACCAGAGAGTTTAGTTGTAGGTGGCAGTAAAACATGAGGCCAGGTACCCCGACAAACCCTCGGCAGGGGTTCGTGGCCCCAATGGAACGGTGACGGCACCGTCAGCCGAGGAGACCGCGACGGCCGTAGGCTGCCGCTCATGGCGAGTACGCGCGGCTCCGCCGGCAACAGATTGTCGGTGGATGACTGGATCCACGCCGGTTACGCGATCCTGGCCGCGGAAGGCATGAAGGCGCTGAAGATCGACCGGTTGTGCGACCAGCTCGGCGTCACCAAGGGCAGCTTCTATTGGCACTTCGATGGCATGCCCAGCTATCGCACAGCACTCATCCAGGCTTGGGGGGAACTGCGCGACGAGGACCGTCGCCACATCGACGAGATGGGCGATGTTCCCCCGCGGGAACGTCTGTCGAAGATGATGACCTCGCTGGTCAGCCCGCGGCACTGGACGCTGGAGCGCGCGATGCGCGAATGGGCCCGCTCCGACGGGTCGGTGGCCGCCAGCGTCCGGGCGGCCGACCGCAGGCTGCTGCGGGCGGTGCAACAGGTGTTCCTGGACTACGGGTTCGACCCCGAGGAAGCCGACCTGCGCGCCGGTGCCACCTTCGCAGCGGGAATCGGCTTCCTTCATCTCTCCGGCGCCACGCCGGGTGACTGGGACGCCATCCGCGCCGAACGGTTCCTCGAGCTCATGCTCGCAAGGTAATCGAGCTTTCCATACTAAAAGGTATGGTAAGTTCCGGCGCATGCCGGTGACCGATGTGACGTACGGAATAACGGACGAGTTCGTCGACCGACTGGCGCAGCGCGCACGGGCGGCCGAGAACCTCCGGCGCCTGCCCGATGCGACGGTCGCCGACCTGGCCGCATCGGGCTTCACCGACCTGTTGGTCCCCGAGCGCTACGGCGGCAGGCAGACCGCGTTCCCCGCGATCCTCGACCCGGTACGACGAATGGCGGCAGGCTGCGCCTCCAGCGCGTGGACCATCGGTTTCTATGCGTTGCACAACTGGATGCTGGCGCTGTTCGGCGAACGCGCCCAGGAGGAGGCTTTCGCGACGCGGCCGTTCCTGGCATCCGCACCGCTCGCCCCCACCGGCCGGGGTGTGCCCGTCGACGGCGGGATCAGGCTCAACGGCCGCTGGTCGTGGGCTACGGGCGTGATGGACGGCAACTGGGTCATCGTCGGTGCGTTGTGCGGCTCAGACGACGGCATGTACCCCGCCCTGGCCCTGCTGCCCTCGACCGACGCCACCATCGTGGACGTCTGGCACACCGACGGCATGCGGGCCACCGGATCCAACGACGTGGTGATCACCGACGCATTCGTCCCGGAGTACCGCCTGGTGCGCGTCACCGACATCTACGGCGGCACCGCGCCCGGTGCCACGCTGCATGACGGCGCCACCTACCGCTGGCCGATGGTGCCCGCACTGGCCCTGCTGGCGGCCATGCCGGCACTCGGCAGCGCCGAGCGCGTGACGGATCTGTACGCCGAACGACTCGCACAGCGGGTGCTGGCCTACGAAGGCCTCACGCAGAAGGACAAGCCCATCGCCCAAGCCCACCTGGGCCAGGCCCGGGTGCGGCTACGCGCCCTGCGAGGACTGCTGGCCGACACGGTGGGTGAGATCGAGGCCATCCTCGCACCGGGCGACTCCGTGCCCCGCCCGGTGCGGGGCGAGGCCCGCCTGGCCGCGGCGCACATCGTGCACGAATCGCGGGCCGTCATCGCGGCGCTGTCGGAGGCGTCCGGCGCGAGTGCGCACTTCGTGGACAACCCGTTGCAACGGTTCAAGCGCGACGTCGACGTCATCTCGGGCCACGTCGTGTTCGACTACGACACCAGCCGGGAACTGGCGGGAGCGTTGACACTGGGCATGAAGATCCCGCGCACGGCGATGGTGTGATGCGTCGTGATGCGGCATTGACCCGCCCGCCGCTCGGACCCTAAAGTAAAACTGACTTCATCTTTATCTTTGTTCCGACGACGAGATGGAACCGCGCCCATGGAATCGTTCATCCACCTGCGCAAGGGCAAGACGCCGCGGCGGCTGCACGCCGACCTCGACGGCCTCAAGGACGACGAGCTCGGCCGGGGTGGATTCACCGGCCGCACCGCGAACATGTACCGGCGCAACGACCCCACCGCCTACCGGGCGAGTGGTCCCCTGCGTCCCATCGACGTGCTGTCCAGTGAGCTCAAGCCCGGCGACGCCTCCGACGCGTGCGGCGGCCCGCTGCTGATGTTCTCCAACGCCGACTGCGAAGTGCTGCTGTCGCGGCGCAGCGAGCCGATGCCATTCTTCGTCCGCTACGTCGACGGCGATCTGTTGTCGTTCGTGCACCAGGGTGCGGGGCTCTTGGAGACCGAGTTCGGCCCGCTGCGCTACCGCGAGGGCGACTGGGTGTACATCCCGAAGGCGTGCACGTGGCGGCAGGTTCCGGATCAGGAATCCACGTGGTTGATGATCCAGGCCACCGACGAGTTCCGGGTACCGCCGCCGGCACAGCTGGGTAGGCACTTCCCGTTCGACCCGTCGCAGATCGAAGTCCCCGAGCCGGAACCGATCGACGACGACGGGCGTGACGAGTACGAGGTGCGGCTGATGCACTCACCAATCGATGGGGCCGGCACGACTTCTCTTCATTACCAACACAATCCGCTCGACGTCGAAGGCTGGCGCGGCGACAACTTCCCGTTCACGTTCAACATCGCCGACTACAACGTGGTGACCTCCGACAGCGTCCACCTGCCACCGACGGTGCACCTCTTCATGCAGGCCACCGGCGTGTACGTGATGAACTTCCTGCCCAAGCGGGCCGAGGCAGTGGCGGGCACCGAACGCACGCCGTGGTACCACCGCAACGTCGACTACGACGAGATCGCGTTCTTCCACAGCGGGTCGTTGTACGGCATCCCGATGCCACCCGGCCTGGTCTCGCATGCGCCGCAAGGGGTTCACCACGGGGCGCCGGAGAAGGCGCGGGAACGGGCCCGGCGCAAGTTCGACGAGTACGACAAGGTCGACTGGTCGGTGATCGCCATCGACACCAGGCGTCGACTCGTCCCGTCCGCCGAGGTTCTCGCCAACGACCTGGGGCAGCATTGATGAGCGCTTGCGCGAAGAAACGAGAGCACTGATGACACAGACTACCGAGGCCCCGGTCAAGCACGACTACGAACGCATCCCGTATCTGGTTGCCTACCAGAACACTTCGAGCGTGCGCGACGTGTACGGCGGTGTCGCCGAGCTGGTCGTGCTCGAGAGCTATCTGCTGAAGCCGAAGGCCCCGGAGCCATCGGCCGCCGGAGCCGCCCCGGCGGCGACATCAAATACCGTGCTGGTGTTCATGCACCCGATCGGCGGCGGCGCCTACCTGCCGATGATCAATGCCCTCGCGCGGGCCGGCCACCACGTCATCTACTGCAACAGCCGGTTCCGCGGCACCGATTCGGCGCTGCTCATGGAGAAGGTCGTTGAGGACCTGGGCGAGTGCATCAAGGACGCCAAGAACCGGCTTGGCTACGAAAAGGTCGTGCTTGCCGGCTGGAGCGGTGGCGGCTCGCTTTCGGTGTTCTATCAACAGCAGGCGCAGCACCCCACGGTCACCGCCAGCCCGTCCGGCGACGGGCCCGACCTGACCAAGCTCGGGCTGATCCCCGCCGACGGCATCATGCTGCTGGCCGCCCACATCAGCCGCCACGGCACCATGACCGAATGGCTGGACGCCTCCATCCTCGACGAGTCCGACCCAGGCAAGCGCGACGCCGAACTGGACCTCTACGACCCGGACAACCCGAACCAGCCGCCATACAGCCAGGAGTTCCTGACGCGTTACCGGCAGGCCCAGGTCGACCGCAACCGGCGAATCACCAGGTGGGTCAAGGATAAGCTCGCCGAAATAAGAGCGAGCGGACGTCCCGGCGCGGAATTCGAAGAGTTCGGGTTCGTCGTGCACGGCACCATGGCCGACCCGCGCTGGCTGGACCCGACCGTCGATCCGAACGATCGCGCCCCGGGAACCTGTTACCTGGGTGATCCTGCTGTAGTGAACAACAGTCCCGTCGGCTTGGCCCGGTTCTGCACGCTGCGCAGCTGGCTGTCCCAGTGGAGCTACGACGACGCCAATGGCGACGCCGTGGCCTGTGGGCCGGACATCGCGGTGCCCGCGCTGGTGATCGGCAACCTCGCCGACGACGCGTGCACCCCGAGCCACACCCGCAGGCTGTTCGAGGCCATCGGGCATCCCGACAAGGAGATGCACGAGATCCCCGGGGCCAACCACTACTACTCAGGACCCGACCAACGGGCCACGTTGCGCCAGGCCGTCGGCGTGTGCGCGGAATGGCTGCAGCGCCACGGGTTTTCACAATGACTGAGCCCTGCCCGGGACCGCTCTCCGGCATCCGCGTCATCGAGGTCGGCACGCTGATCTCGGGGCCGTTCGCAGGACGGCTGCTCGGCGACATGGGCGCCGAGGTCATCAAGATCGAGCCACCCGGCTCCCCCGACCCACTGCGTACCTGGGGGCAGGCCGAACTCGACGGACACTACTTCTTCTGGACCGTGCACGCCCGCAACAAGAAGGCCGTCACACTGAACCTGCGGATGGAAACTGGCCGTGCCCTATTTCTAGACCTGGTCGAGCGATCCGACATCATCGTCGAGAACTTCCGGCCCGGCACCCTGGAGAAATGGAACCTGGGTTACGACGTGCTGCGCGAACGCAATCGCGGCATCGTGCTCGTCCGGGTGTCCGGCTACGGTCAGACCGGTCCGGAGGCCCACAAGGCCGGCTACGCGTCGGTGGCCGAGGCCGCCAGCGGACTGCGACACATGAACGGCTTTCCCGGCGGGCCTCCCCCGCGGCTGGCACTGTCGCTCGGCGACAGTCTGGCAGGCATGTTCGCCGCGCAGGGCGCGCTGGCCGCGCTGTACCGGCGGACGGTGACCGGCGAGGGTCAGATCGTCGACGCCGCGCTGACCGAAGCGTGTCTCGCCGTGCAGGAATCCACCATCCCGGACTACGACGTCGGCGGCGTCGTGCGCGGACCGTCGGGCACCCGCCTGGAGGGCATCGCCCCGTCCAACATCTACCCGACCGCCGACGGTAGCTGGGTGGTGATCGCCGCCAATCAGGACACCGTGTTCCGCAGGCTGTGCGGCGCGATGGGCCAGCCCGAGCTGGCCACCGACGACCGGTTCGTCAATCACGTTGCGCGCGGCCGCAATCAGGACGAGATCGACAAGATCATCGCCGCCTGGGCCGCCGAGCGGCAGCCCGCCGACATCATCTCGACGCTGAGCGAGGCGGGCGTCATCAGCGGGCCCATCAACACCGTCGCCGAGGTCGTCACCGATCCCCAACTGGTGGCCCGTGGCATGATCGCCGACCACTGGGACGAACGCATCGGGCGCAACGTGAAGGGGCCGGGCGTCGTCCCCGTGCTATCGGAGACACCCGGCACCATCCGCAACGCAGGCTCGGTCGAACCCGGCCAGCACAACGACGAGGTGTACGGCGAGCTGTTGGGCAGGTCGGCCGACGAGCTCGAGACGCTACGGAAGGAGGGCGTGCTGTGACGACACTTCCGAGCCACGTGACGATCCGCGAGGTCAGTCTGCGCGACGGGCTTCAGATCGAGGCACCGATTCCGTTGTCCGCCAAGCTGGAACTGCTCGATGCGGTGCTGGCGACCGGTGTCCGAGAGATCGAGGCCACCGCGTTCGTGTCGCCGTCGAAGGTGCCTGCGCTGGCCGACGCGGCGGCCCTTGCCGCCGAACTGCCGCGCCTGCGCCAGACCCAAGGCGTCGAGTTCTCCGCCCTGGTCGCAGGCCCTGGCGGAGCGGGCCGGGCCATTGCCGCGGGCATGAGATCGATCGAGTACGTGGTGTCGGCCGCCGACGGGCACAGCCAGGCCAATGTGGGGCGATCGACCGCGGAGTCCACTGATCTGATCGCCGACATCGCGCGTATCGCGCACGAGAACGGCGCGACCATCGAGGTGATCATCGCGACGGCCTGGGACTGCCCGTTCGACGGAGCGACCGATCCCCGGCGCGTGCTCGAGATCGCCTCGGCCGCCGTCGAAATCGGCGCCGACCGGGTGGCGATCGCCGACACCATCGGCACCACCACGCCTCGGCGGGTGACCGCCCTGATCGAGCTCCTGCGACCGGTGATCGGCGAGCTGCCACTCGGCGCGCACTTCCACAACACCCGTGGCGCCGGGCTGGCCAGTGCATACGCCGCCGTCACCGCGGGGGTGATGCGGCTCGACGCGTCGGTCGGCGGTCTGGGCGGCTGTCCGTTCGCCCCTGGCGCCAGCGGCAACATCGCCACAGAGGATCTGGTGTACATGTTGCGCGACAGCGACATCGGCGTCGACGTCGACCTGCAGGCGGCGATCCACGCGGCGGATGTCGCCCGCAAGGCCGTCGGCCACGACCTGCCCAGCGCCCTGTTGCGCGCCGGCGATCGCATCCTGAGCTGAGCACGACGGTGCCTCGGGAGACGTTCACCGCGAAGGGCCACCAGACCCGCAATGCCATCGAGCGCGCCGCGCGGAAGCTGTTCGCCGAGCGCGGTTTCCACGGCACAACGCTTGCCGACATCACCTCCGCCGCGGGCAGGTCCCCTGCAGCCTTCTACCGCTATTACACCGACAAGGAAGACCTGCTCGCGGTCCTGGCCGAGTCGTTCCTGCGCGACGTCGTCGCACCCGCCGGCCAGCAGATCCACCTACCCGAGTCCCCTGACGACACGGAGTTCTTCATCTCCGCGGTGACCGGCTACTGGAACATGTTCAAGCAGAACATCGGGATCATGGTCGCCGTCGACCAGCTCGCCGCCGTCGAGCAACGATTCGCCGCCGTGCAGAACGAGTTTCGCCGGTTCGGCATCGACGTCGTGCGGGCTTCGGTGCTGCGCGCTCAGGAGCACGGTTACGCAAACGACGTCGACCCAGAGCACACCGCGCTGGCCATCTCCCTGCTCTTCGAGCGGTTCACCGCCGTCTACCTTCGGCCCGACACCGCCCTTCTCGGGGTAGCCACCACCGACGAGAATGCGGTGCGGACGCTGTCGACGATCTGGAAGAAGACTCTGTACGGCTTCTGAAAGCACCACGGACACCAAGGAAGGGAATCAAAGTGGATTTCGCCCTGCCGGATCATCTTCCGGGCCTGCTCGCCGAGATGGACGCCTTCATCGAGGCGGAGATCAAGCCGCTGGAAGCCGAGAACATGCAGTACTTCGACAAGCGGCGCGAGTACGCCCGCACGGACTGGGAGCACGACGGCATTCCGCATCGGGCGTGGGAGGATCTGCTCGACGAGATGCGCCGCCGAGCCGATGCGGCGGGCTGGCTGCGCTACGGCCTGCCGTCGCGTTTCGGTGGACGCGACGGCACCAACCTGGACATGGCCGTCATCCGGGAACATCTGGCGCACAAGGGCCTTGGCCTGCACAACGACCTGCAGGACGAGTCGTCGATCGTGGGCAACTTTCCGCAGGTCATCATGATGGACCGGTTCGGCACCGACATCCAGAAGAAGGAGTGGGGCGAGGCACTGCTGACCGGCGAGCGCTCGATGGCCTTCGGGCTCTCCGAGCCCGGCCACGGGTCCGATGCGACCTGGCTCGAGACCACCGCAGTGGCCGACGGCGACGGCTGGCTGATCAACGGGACGAAACGGTGGAACACCGGCGTGCACCGCGCCAGTCATGACCTGGTCTTCGCCCGCACGTCCGGCGAAGCGGGGCAGGCGCGTGGCATCACGGCGTTCCTGGTGCCGACCGACGCACCGGGCTTCACGGTGCCCTTCTACTGGTGGACGTTCAACATGCCCACCGACCACGGCGAAGTGGAGCTCAAGGACGTCCGGGTACCCGCCGACGCAATACTCGGCGACGTGGACCACGGCCTCGAGGTGGGCCAGACCTTCCTGCACGAGAACAGGATTCGCCAGGCCGCCAGCAGTCTTGGCGCCGCGCAGTACTGCATCGATCGGGCAACGGCGTACGCGAGCGAGCGGGTGGTGTTCGGCAAGCCGCTTTCGGTGAATCAGGCCGTGCAGTGGCCACTGGTGGAACTGCAGACCGAGGCGCAGATGGTCCGCCTGCTGGTCTACTACGCGGCCTGGCACCTGGACCGCAACCACCACATGGAGGTCAGCGACAAGGTGTCGATGGCCAACTACCGTGCCAACCGGCTGGTGTGCGAGGCCGCCGACCGCGCCATGCAGGTGCACGGCGGTCTGGGCTACAGCCGCCACGAGCCGTTCGAGCACATCTACCGCCATCACCGCCGCTACCGGATCACCGAGGGCGCCGAGGAGATCCAGATCCGGCGGGTGGCCCAGCGGATGTTCAAGTTCACCTCGCGCCGCGATGAGCGCTCGCGCGAAGAGCCGAAGACTCCGTGACCCCAGAGGAGCTCGCACCCGCCCTGGCGGCCGTGCTGGCCCCGTCGCTCGGCGACGTGCGGGTGCACAACCTGCGCGTACTCACCGGCGGGGCGAGCCGCGCGACCTGGGCGTTCGACGCCGGATCCAGATCGCTCATCCTGCGCATCGGGCCACCCGATGAGATCCACGCGGGCATGGAACTCGAAGCGGCAGCGCTGACCCGGGCAGCCGCCACGGGTGCCCCGGTGCCGCACGTCCTGGTCGCCGACGACTCAGACGCCGCACTGGGCAATCCGTACCTCGTCTGCGACTTCATCGGCGGCGAGACCATCGTGCGCCGCGTTCAGCGGGCACTCGACGACACCTCCCGCGCCAGCCTGCTGATCCAGTGCGCGGACGCGATCGCCGCGATCCACCGGGCCGACCCGTCCGGCATCGGCCTGACGGCGTCAGAGCCGCTCGCCGAGTGGCACGCCCAACTCGACGAGATGGGTGACACCACGGCCACGTTCGAGTGGGCCTTTCGCTGGCTCGCTGCCAACCGACCGCCCCCGTCACCGAACGTGTTGGTGCACGGTGACTTCCGGATGGGCAACCTCATCATCGACACCGACGCCTCCCCGGCCCGGCTGGCCGCAGTACTCGACTGGGAGCTGACCCACGCCGGCGAGGTCTACGAGGATCTGGCGTGGTTCTGCATCAGGGCATGGCGGTTCGGGGCGCCACGCGCGCTGGGCGCAGGTGGGCTGGGAAGCATCGAGGACTTCCTGCGCGCCTACGAGGAGGCCTCCGGCACCGCGCTGGACCGGACCGCGATGCACTGGTGGCTGATCCTGTCCACCCTGCGCTGGGGCGTCATCTGCCGCTACCAGGCACACCGTCACCTGTCCGGTCAGACGCGATCGGTCGAACTCGCCGCGATCGGACGGCGGGTCAGCGAGACCGAGTTCGACCTGCTCAACCTGATGGAGGCGTCGTGACGGGCCTGCACAACCGACCCACCGCGGCCGAACTGGTGGCCGCCGTCGCCGAATTCCTCGAGACCGACGTCCGCGAGGGCACCGGCGGCGCGGTCAACTTCCACGCCCTGGTGGCCGCCAACGTGCTGCGCACCGTGGAACGCGAACTACTCGACGACACCGCGGACCAACCGCGCGCTGCGCTGGACGCCCTGGGTTTCGCCGACGAACGGGAACTGTCGGCTGCGATCACGCGCGGCGACCTCGACGACCGCGGTTCCGAAGTTCTGCCGTGTCTGCGGACGCTCGTACTCCACCGGCTCTCCGTCGCGCACCCCGGTTACGAGCATGAATAGGCGCTCACCGGCGCCGGGCCCGCGCCAACCAGGCGGGCTCGTCCACCCTAGTGCCCACCGCGAGGCCCAGCGCGACGGCGTGCGGCTCCCCGACCACACCCTGGTAGGTCGTGGTGTCGAGTGCCTCGAGCTCCCAGCCGTCGGCGAACGCGGCGCGGATCTGCGCCTCGCTGACCTGGGGACCGAAACCACGGCCGGCGTCGGACAGGGCGAGCACGTGTACCGACCCGCCAGGCCGGAGCGCGGTGTGCAGGCTCGCGACGTAGCGCGCCCGGTCGGCGTCGCCGAAGATGTGGAACAGCGCACTGTCGACGATCGTGTCGTAGGCCGGTTCGGCACCCAGATTCATCGCGTCGGCGACCTCGAAGCGCGCGTCGACCCCCTTGGCCGCGGCGTTCGAGCGGGCCTGCTCGACCGCACTCGGCGCGTAGTCGATGCCAAGCACGTCATAGCCAAGACGCGTCAACAAGATCGTGTGCTCACCAAGCCCGCAGCCGGCATCGAGCATCCTCCCTCGCAACACCCCGGTTTGCTCGAGTCCGACGATCGCGCGCTGCGGCGCACCGATCACCCAAGGCGCAGTGCGGTTTTCGTAGGCTTCGTTGAATCGTTCCCTGG
>NZ_JAVRPS010000127.1:0-17241 GCF_032162105.1 Mycobacterium sp.
TCCCACAGCCGGTTGACGTCCTCTGGGGTGGCGTGGTCGGCAGCGAGCCGGGCGGAATAGGTTTCCAAGACCGAGCGGACGCCGAGAAGCTGGTCGGCTTCCTCTTCGGTGGGGCTGTGCACGAACGCGCCCTGAGCGGGTCGCAGGTCGACCCAGCCGTCGGTCTGTAAGCGCTGCAAGGCTTCTCGTACCGGCTGACGGCTGACACCCAGGTACTCCGCCAGCTCGTTCTCGACCAGGTGCTGACCCTGCTGGAGGGTTTCGTTCACGATCAGTTCCACGATGGCGTCGTAGACGGCCTCGCGCAATGGCGCGGGGCGCTGCACCCGGCGCGCGGCTGCGTCGGCCAGCCCGTTGCCCGACGTCTCGCGCCGGCTCTGGAGGGGAAGTGACATGGCATGCTCCTTCGCCTAGAGGACAGTACTTAGGGTACAGGTTTTCGTATGCAATGAACCGTCTAGCCACGCGAGGAATCCCCATTCTCGTGACATCCGAAACCGGGGACGCCCCAGGTGCGGCAAAGTCCTTGACAGGACGTGGCCCACACCCGGGGCGGATGACTCATCGTCCGCGAGTCGGCGCAGCCTGCTAGTCGAGCACTAGCGCGGCCTGCGTCTCGTCCTGCTCCGGCGTCCTCTGCTGCTCCTTTGGCAGCTTGGGTTGCTTGAGGAGGATCGTGATGAAGGCGCAGACGACGCCGACCGTACCGGCGATCATGAACGCTGCGTCGTAGCCCCAGTTGTCCACCACGACCGAACCCAAACCGGCACCGACCAGACCCGAGATCACCTTCGAGCTGTAGACCAGGCCGTAGTTGGTCGCGTTGTTGTTCTCACCGAAGTAGTCGGCGGTCATCGCCGCGAACAGCGGGAAGATTGCCCCGCCACCGAAGCCCGAGACCATGGACGCTAGAAGGAACAGCGGCATGCTGCCGATGGAGCCGGACAGGTACACCGCGTACTGGGACAGCCCCAGCACCGCACACACGATGATGAGGGTGTTCCGCCGGCCGTACAGGTCGGAGATCCAGCCGATCACGCCGCGCCCGGTGCCGTTGATGATCGCCTTGAGGCTCATGGCCAGTGCCACGATCCCGCCTGCGAAGCCCATCTCCTTGCCGAACGGCACCTGCATGGCGATGCCGAAGATGTTGATGCCTGCGGTGCAGAGCAGGACGAACCACATCATCGGAAGGATGCCGGTCTTGATGGCCTCCATCGGCGTGTACTGCTTCACCGCGGGCGGATTCTTCAGCAGGGCCCGCCGGATTCGCGGGTCTTCACTGGCCACCAGTGGGTCGACGTGCGCGGGCCACCAGTTCTTCGGCGGGTCCTTGAAGAAGAACCCGCTGATGGCCACCAATGCCGCAAGGAAGACGCCGACCGCGAACAGGATTCCCTCGTAGTTGCTGACGGACAGGTACGAGGTGAACAGGAAGATGAAGGGCACCGATCCGTAGGCGAACCCGCCGTTGACGAAACCGGTCTTGCCGCCCTTACGTTCCGGGTACCACTTGCCCACCATGTTGACGCAGGTGGCGTAGACGAAACCGGCAGCGGTTCCGCCGAAGAAGCCGAAGCCCAGGTAGGCGAAGAAGACGTTCGGAGCGAACGCCAGCGATACGTATCCCAGCAGCGCCCCTCCGGCGCCGAGCATCATCGCCGCCTTGGCCGACAACTTGCCGCTCTCCCGCAAGCGGCCTGCCGGGAATGCCACGGCGGCCTGGAAGAACACCCATACGCCGAGCAACCAGAAGATGTGGCCGTGGCCCCAGCCGTGTGCTTCGACGAGGGTGTCCTCGGCCGAGGTGAACGCGTATTCGGACGAGCTGATTGCCATCATCGCAATCCAGGGCAACCACACCATCCACACCCGTGAACGCCCCAGGATGTCGCGGTCGGTCTCGCCGACCCGGTACACCCTGCCGTTCTTGTCCACCACTTCTTTGAAACTTGGCGACGCTGTTGACATCATTGTGCTACGGCTCCTTCCGGTTCCCCCTACAACCGGTTGGGGACATCGTCGCCGACCGGGCAGGAATTTCGCCAGGTTTTGTTACCGCAATACCCGCGGTCCTGGCCCAATTGATTTCCGAACCGAGCGCCGCGACCGGGCGTCTCCTTCCGCCCGAGCTTCCTCGACGAGGTGCGAGGTGAGTTCGGCGAAGACCAATGGCGATGTCACGATCGTGGGCCGGCAGCCGAGGTCTGCGCGTGGTCGCGCCGAACCTCTCGCCCAAGCCGAATCGTGGCTTCGAAGGTGCATGGCGGCGAACCGCCCGCATCGGTGATGACGACGTTTTCGTCCTTCGGCAGCGGCGCCGTCAGCGGTGGTACCCATCAGAGGACGCCCTTCGCCTTGAGGGTGACCAGCTGGTCGCCGAGACCGAGTTCCCCGCCGTAGATGTCCTCGTTGTGCTCGCCGAGCAGGGGTGAGCGGTGGACGTCGACCGGGGAGTCGGACAGCTTGATCGGGCAGCCGACGGTGCTGAACTCGCCGCGCTCGGGGTGGTCCACGCGGACGACCATGTCGTTGGCCGCCAGCGACTCGTCCTCGATGATTTCCTTGGCGGACAGGATCGGACCACAGGGGATGTGGTGCTCGGTGAGCGTCTGCAGCACCTCCCACTTGCCGATCCCCATGGTCCATTCCTCGATCAGCTGGAACATTTTGTCCAGCTTGTCCAGTCGCGCCTCGGGGGTGCTCCACTCGGGATCGGTCACCAGCTCGGGACGGCCGATCAGGTTCGCGATCGGCGCCCAGCAGACGGGCTGAATGACGATGTAGACGTAGTCGTTGGGACCGCCCGGCGCACACTTCACGGCCCAGCCCGGCTGGCCTCCGCCGGAGGCGTTGCCCGAGCGCGGCACGGTGTCGCCGATCTCCTCGTTGGGGTACTCGGCCAGCGGGCCGTTCTGCAGCCGCTGCTGGTCGCGCAGCTTGACCCGGCACAGGTTCAGCACCGCATGCTGCATGGCGACTGTCACGCGTTGCCCGCGGCCGGTGTGCTCGCGCTGGTAGAGCGCGGCCAGGATGCCAGCCACGGCGTGCACGCCGGTGCCCGAGTCGCCGATCTGCGCGCCGGTGGCCATCGGCGGACCGTCCTCGAACCCGGTCGTGCTCATCGACCCGCCCATGGCCTGGGCGACCACCTCATAGGCCTTGTAGTGGGTGTAGGGACCGTCGCCGAAACCCTTGATGGAGGCGAAGATGAGCCGCGGGTTGATCTCCTGCAGGGTGTCCCACCCGAAGCCCATCCGCTCGATGGCGCCAGGGGCGAAGTTCTCGGCGAGGATGTCGAATCGCGGCAGCAGCTCGGTGAAGATCCGCTTGCCCTCTGGGGACTTCATGTTCAGCGTGATGCTCCGCTTGTTGCAGTTGAGCATCGTGAAGTAGAGGCTGTCGACCCCGGGGATGTCACGCAATTGCTTGCGGGTGATGTCCCCGCCGGGAGCCTCCAGCTTGACGACGTCCGCGCCCAGCCAGGCCAATATCTGCGTGCACGACGGTCCCGATTGCACATGTGTCATGTCCAGGACACGCACCCCTTCGAGCGCCTTTCCCACGGCATTCCCCTTACTTTCGACGTCTGGTTCGCGGTTCCCGACGCGTCTACGTCGGGGTTCGATGAAACAGATGTGACCGGCTCCCCTGACTGATACGAAGAGTGGTCCGTGTCACAGCTGACGGTATACTACATACAATTGACCGCGCAAGACTCTAGGCACAGTTCCCTGTGCATCCGCTGGCAATGAGGCTGTGTATCTGCTGGCAATTCGGTGACCTGCGGATCCGCGGCGCGGTATTCCGTCGGCGGGGCGGTGTCGGCGGCGACCCCCAAGCGGTGACCTGCTGCCCGCCCTACCGGTCGACTCTGCGCTCACGGTGTGCGCCACTCGCACTTTCACGCCCTCCCGGCAGAGCCGCCGAGGCGGTGCGAGCGCTGGGCGGTGCGAGCGCTGGGCGGCGAGTGCACGGGCGACCCGGCGCCGACCAGCGACGGGGCGCGTTCCCGATTCAATCCCGGCTTCCTATGGACAAGTGATCCAAGTCATAGTTATCCTGATCGCATACTGTATGCAATATTGGAGGCGAGCATGACTCACAGCAGCGTCGGAGTAGTGGAGGTCCGAGATCTCCGCGGCCGCTCGTACAGAGTCGGTGAGCGGCCGCACGACATCATGGGCCACTCCCGCAGATGGATGCTCTGGCTCACATGGATCGCCATGGCGGGGATCGGCGTTCTTCAGTACGGCTATGGCGTCGCCGTCGCCGCCCTGGACGCGACCAATCGATCGAGTGCCGCCGGCGCCCTCTGGGTGCTCGCCCTCTGGGTGGTGTTCCAGGCAGGCGCCGCCGCGCCCACTGCCGCCTTGAGCCACCGCTGCGCGGTGTCTCCCGCGCGCGCAGTCGTGCTCGGCGCCCTCTTGTGTGCCGCAGGCCCCTTGACCCTCGCCTACACCGACAGCCTGGTGGCTGCGGTGCTCGGATACTCCGTGCTGTCCGGCACCGGCGCAGGAATCGTCTACGCCACGTGTGCCTCCACCGTCGCGAAGTGGTATCCGGAGCAGCGCGGCGTCCGGGTCGGTTTCGTCACCGGGGCATTCGGTTTCGGCGCCGTGCCGTTCATTGCGCTCTTCGCCGCCGTCCTCACCCCGGCGAACCGGACAGAGATCTTTGCGGCGGTGGGCGTGTCCGTGCTGATCGTCGTCGGCGTGTGTGGCGTCCTGTTGCGGGATCCGCCGTCGGGCTGGTGGCCGCCGGACATCGACCCCAAACTGTGGGCGGTCGACAAGCGGGTGAACAGCAGCCTTGCCCACAATGTCCGCGCGGTACGGCAGTACCCGCCGGGTGAGGCCGTCCGGACGCCTGCGTTCGTGGTCATGTACCTCATCCTGGTCATCGCCGCAGCGGCGTCGCTGCTGGCCATCGTCTACGTTCCGATCGTCGCGGTGTACCAAGGCTTTTCGCTAGGCGTCGGGGCGTTGGCGGTTGGTCTGCTCGCCGTCGTCAATGGCGCCGGCCGCAGTGTCGCCGGCCGGATCTCCGACCGGTTCGGTCGACGCCGGACGCTGAGCGCCGCGCTGCTGCTCGAAGGCTGCGCTCAATTGGGACTCGTCTACTCCGCATCAATCGGCCAGCCGGCGGCGTTCGTGGCCTTCGCTGCGCTGAGCGGAATGGCGGGCGGTGCCTTCTATCCGCTGTTCGCGAGCCTGGTTGCCGACTACTTCGGCGAGCCCAACGCGGTGCGCAACTTCGGACTCGTCTACAGCGCCAAGCTGTTCGGAGGGTTCATCGGAGTCGGGCTGCCCACCCTGCTGGTGTCGTCACACGGGCTGATGATTCCGTTCGTCGCCGCCGGCCTGCTCAGCCTGTGCGCCGCGGTCATGACGCGGCTGCTCCACCGCCCCGGGTTCCCCAAGGTGGGCTTGCCGCGGTGATGGATGCCGACCCGAGTAGCTCCCGGACGCCCAATACCAAAGGAGATTCGATGTCCACGACAACTGAAGTCGACGAGCTTCACCAGTTGATCGGCGACCTGTTGCGGTGCGTGGCATCGCTGGAGTCGACGTACGGTGATGCCCCAGCCATGCGTCGCATCGTCAACGACGCCGAACGAATCCTCAACGGCATCGACCGGCTCGACATCGACACCGAAGAGCTGGAACTGGCATGCGGGCTCGCCCTGTTCAAACAGTCCGCCACGATGATCCAGATACCGGACGCCGACTACGACCACGGCTTCTGGCGGGATGTCGACCACGAAGGCGTCGGCGGGCAGAGGGCCGGCTGACGGGCGGACCTCGCCCGCAACGGTGTACGGCAGCAAGGGGTTACGGCAGCAGCGCCGCCGCGGCCACCACCACGGGGTCGAGAGGCTCTGTTTCGGCGGCGACCAGTTCGATCAGTCGGCGTTTCATGCGTGGGTCCCAGAACCTCTTGACGTGATCGGCCACCGCCGTAGCCGCCTGCTCGGCGGGCAGGTACTGGAGGTTGACGATGATGTCATTGACCATCCTGAGCTCGGCAGGTTCGTTGTGCGACATGTCAGTCCACTAGTCCCCACGCCAGCACACGATCTGCCTCTGATTCCGCGTGCTGCCCGGACGTCGGGTGGGTCAGGGCGACCTGGACGGCCGTCACCTTGTACTCCGGACAGTTGGTCGCCCAGTCCGAGTTCTCGGTGGTGAGGACGTTGGTGCCCGAGATCGGGTGATGGAACGTGGTGTAGACCACCCCAGTCGGCATCCGCTCGGATAGCTGCGCGTGAAGCGTCGTTTGACCGACTCGGCTGGCCAACGTGACCTCGTCGCCGTCGTTGATGCCCCGCACCTCGGCGTCGTGCGGATGGATCTCCAGCAGATCCTCGCTGTGCCAGGCGACGTTGGCCGTGCGACGGGTCTGTGCTCCGACGTTGTACTGGCTCAAGATTCGACCCGTGGTGAGGATCAGCGGGTAGCGGCGTGTGCTGCGCTCGTCGGTCGGCACGAACGGCGTCGGCACGAACCTGCCAAGACCCCTGGTGAACGACTCCACGTGCATGATTGGCGTGCCGTCAGGAGCTTGCTCGTCGCAGGGCCATTGGATACTGCCCACCTGGTCCAGCTTCTTGAACGACACCCCGGCGAATGTCGGTGTGGCCGAGGCGATCTCGTCCATGATCTGGCTCGGGTGGTCGTAACCCATGGGATATCCCATCGCCGTCGCGATCTCGCAGACGATCTCCCACTCGTGCTTGGCGCTCTTGGGCTTCATCACCGCACGGACCCGGTTGATCCGGCGTTCGGCGTTGGTGAAGGTGCCGTCCTTCTCCAGGAACGACGCACCGGGCAGGAATACGTGGGCGAACTTCGAGGTCTCGTTGAGGAACAGGTCCTGGACCACCACCAGCTCCATCGCGCCCAGCGCGGCCGAGACGTGATGGAAGTTCGGGTCGGACTGCGCGATGTCCTCACCGTGGACGAACAGGCCCCGGAACGTGCCCTCGATCGCGGCGTCGAACATGTTCGGGATCCGCAACCCGGGCTCGGGCAACAGTACGGTCCCCCAAAGGTTTTCGAAGACCTTCCGCGCTGCGTCGTCCGACACGTGCCGGTAGCCGCTCAGCTCGTGCGGGAAGGAACCCATGTCGCAGGCGCCCTGCACGTTGTTCTGGCCGCGCAGCGGGTTCACCCCGACACCCTCGTGGCCAATGTTGCCGCAGGCCATCGCCAGGTTGGCCATCCCCATCACCATCGTCGAGCCCTGGCTGTGTTCGGTGACGCCGAGGCCGTAGTAGATGGCCCCGTTCCCGCCCTGCGCGTACAGCCGGGCGGCGGCGCGCACCTCCTCGGCGGCCACGCCGGTGATCGGCTCGACGGCCTCTGGGCTGTTCTCGGGGCGCGAGATGAATTGCGCCCACTCGTCGAATCCCTCGCACCTTGCGGCCACGAACGACGCGTCGGTCAGGCCTTCGGTCACCACCACGTGCGCCATCGCATTGACGATCGCCACGTTCGTTCCCGGCTTCAGTTGGAGGTGGTGATCGGCCTCGATATGCGGTGAGCGCACCAAGTCGATGCGGCGGGGGTCGGCCACGATGAGCTTCGCGCCCTCGCGCAGCCGTTGCTTCATCCGGGACGCGAAGACCGGGTGGCCGTCAGTGGGATTGGCCCCGATCACCATGATGACGTCGGCTTGCGCCACGGACTTGAAGTCCTGCGTGCCCGCCGACTCCCCGAAAGTCTGCTTGAGCCCGTACCCCGTCGGCGAGTGACACACTCGCGCACAGGTATCCACATTGTTGTTGCCGAAGGCTGCGCGCACCATCTTCTGGACGACGTAGACCTCTTCGTTCGTGCACCGCGACGAGGTGATCGCACCGATCGCTCCCGTGCCGTACCGTGCCTTGATCTCCAGCATCCGGCGGGCGACGGTACCGATCGCCTCGTCCCACTCGACTTCGCGCCACGGGTCGGTGATGTTCTCGCGAACCATCGGGCGCAGCGCCCGGTCCGGATGCGTTGCGTAGCCAAACGCGAACCGTCCCTTCACGCAAGAGTGGCCCTCGTTGGCGCCGCCGTCCTTGAGGGGCACCATGCGGACCACCTCGTCGCCGCGCAACTCCGCCTTGAACGAGCAGCCGACGCCGCAGTACGCACACGTGGTGACCACCGACCGCGTCGGCACTCCCAGTTCGACCACGGAACGCTCCTGCAGCGTCGACGTCGGGCACGCCTGCACGCACGCGCCGCAGGACACGCACTCTGAGTCCATGAACGACTCACCGGCGCCCGGTGACACCTTCGATGCGAAACCCCGGCCCTCGATGGTCAGCGCGAACGTGCCCTGCACCTCACCGCAGGCCCGCACGCAGCGGGAGCAGGCGATGCACTTGGACGGATCGAAGTCGAAGTACGGGTTGCTGACGTCCTTGACCGCGTCCAGGTGATTGGCGCCCTCGTAGCCGTACCTGACCTGACGCAGCCCGACGACGCCTGCCATGTCCTGCAACTCGCAGTCGCCGTTGGCCGGGCAGGTGAGGCAGTCCAGCGGATGGTCGGAGATGTAGAGCTCCATGACGTTCTCACGGAGCTTGGCGACCTTCGGCGTCTGGGTATGCACGACCATGCCCTCGGCAACCGGTGTCGTGCAGGAGGCGGGAGTGCCACGGCGGCCGTCGATCTCGACAAGACACAGTCGGCAGGAGCCGAACGCGTCGAGCGTGTCCGTGGCGCACAGCTTGGGGATGTCGACGCCGGCGAGCGCGGCCGCCCGCATCACCGACGTGCCGTCCGGAACGGAGATGCGCAGCCCGTCCACCTCCACCGCGACCGTTGCCGGACCGCTCTTGGCCGGGGTGCCGTAGTCGGGTTCCTTGAGCAGGCTCATGGTCTACCTTCCACCTTCGCGTTGGCGTGCCGGGCATAGAAGTCGTCTGGGAAATGCTGGATGGCGCTGCGGACCGGCATCGGCGTGAGGCCGCCCATGGCGCACAGTGAACCCTCGGTCATGACGTCGCAGAGGTCCTCGAGCAGCGCCAGGTTCTCGTCGCGGTTCTCCCCCGCGGTGATCCGGTCGATCACCTCGACTCCGCGCACCGAGCCCACCCGGCACGGCGTGCACTTGCCGCACGACTCCGCGGCGCAGAACTCCATCGCGAACCTGGCCTGAGACGCCATGTCGACGGTGTCGTCGAACACGACGACGCCGCCGTGGCCGACCATCGCGCCCGCTGCAAGAAATCCTTCGTAGTCCATCGGCAGGTCGAACCGCGACGTCGGCAGGTACGCGCCGAGTGGGCCCCCCACCTGGACCGCGCGCACCGGTCGCCCTGAAAGTGACCCTCCACCATAACCATTCACGAGTTCGCCGAGCGTCACCCCGAAGGCCCTCTCCACGATGCCGCCGTACCGGATGTTCCCACCGAGCTGGAAGACCTGGGTACCGCGCGACCGCTCCACCCCGAGCTGCTGATATGCCTGTGCACCACGGGCGAGGATCGTCGGCACGCTGGTCAGCGTGAGCACGTTGTTCACCACGGTGGGCTTGCCGAACAGACCGTTGATGGCGGGGATCGGCGGCTTCGCCCTGACCTCGCCGCGCTTGCCCTCCAGGCTTTGCAGCATGGAGGTCTCCTCGCCACAGATGTAGGCGCCGCCGCCAACCCGCACGTGCAGCTCGAAGCTCAGCGACGAGCCGAGCACACTCTCCCCCAGCCAGCCTTGTGCCCTTGCGATCTCGATCGCCGATCGCATCGTGGCCACGGCGTCCGGGTACTCGGACCGGATGTAGACGTAGCCCTCCGTGGCGCCGACCGCGTGAGCGGCGATCGTCATGCCCTCGATGAGCAGGAACGGGTCGCCTTCCATCACCATCCGGTCGGCGAACGTCCCACTGTCGCCTTCATCGGCGTTGCAGCAGACGAACTTCAGCTCGTCGACGCATCCGAGCACCGTCTTCCACTTGATCCCGGCCGGGAAGCCGGCGCCGCCGCGCCCCCGCAACCCGGAGTCGGTGACCTCCGCGACCACGTCCGCCGGTGACATCTCGAGTGCCCTGCGGAGCCCGGCGAGGCCGCCGTGGCTCACATAGTCGTTGGGGGACAAGGGATCGGTGACGCCGACCCGTGCGAAGGTGACTCGGTCCTGCGTCGCCATCCAGGCCAGCTCCTCGACCACGCCGACCCGCGACGGGTGCTCAGCCGCATCGAACAGGCCTGCGGCGACGAGGTCGTCGACGGCATCGGGGGTGACCGGTCCGTAGCCGATCCGCCCGTCCGACGTTGCCACCTCGACCAACGGCTCAAGCCACAACATGCCGCGGGACCCATTGCGCACCAGCCGGATCGGCTGTCCGACGCGAGCGGCGGCGCGCAACAGGGCATCCGCCACCTCGTCCGCGCCGACTGACTTCGCCGCGGAATCGCGTGACACGTAGACGGTGACCGGTGCGTTCATCGTGAGATCGCCTCGTCGAGAATCGCCGACAGTCGGTCCTCGTCCACCCGGCCGAGCAGACGATCATCGACCTGAACGGCCGGGCCCAGAGCGCAGTTGCCAAGGCAGAAGACCTGTTCCACGGTGACGGAGTCGTCGTAGCGGGTGTCCCCCATCGACAGCCCGTACGTGTCCTTCAGGTGTTCGACGAGTCGGCCTGCGCCGACGGACTGGCACGCCTCGGCGCGGCAGACGCGGACGACGGTGCGGCCGGCAGGCTTGGAACGGAAGTCGTGGTAGAAGGTCACCACGCCGTGGACGTCGGCGCGGGACAGGTTGAGCTCGTCGGCCAGGACCGGAATCGCCTCCGCCGGAACACAACCCAGCGCCTCCTGCACCGCGTGCAGGATGGGTAGCAGAGCGCCGCGGTGTGCGCGATGGTCGGCTGCGATCCCTCGGACCACGGCCTCGACGGTCGTGCTCGTCTCTCCCGTCGCTGTGGGACTCATGAGCTTCCTCCTGGGGTCAACGGGCGCGAGAATGGGGCGAAACCGGCCCCAGGAAGTGTCCTGGGGCCGGTTTCCGCCGTTTAGACGACGATCTTCTTCTTGTGGAACTCTTCGATCGTGTCCGCGTCGTAGCCGAGTTGAGCCAGGACCTCGTCGGTGTGCTCACCGAGTAGCGGCGCGCCCTTGATGTCGGGCTTGAACGACGAGAACTTGATCGGGCTGCCGACGGTCAGGAAGGTTCCGCGGCCCTTCTGGTCGACCTCGACGATGCTGCCACTCTTGCGCAGGGACTGATCTGCGGCCAGATCCTTCATCGACATGACTGGTGCGCACGGCACCTCCCACACGCGCAGGATGTCGACTGCCTCCCACTTCGTCTTGTCGGCCAGCCACTTTTCGATCTCACCGAAGATGTCGAAGATCTTGTCTTGGCGTGCGCGCGCGGTGCTGTACGCAGGATCGTCGACCCACTCCGGATGGCCGATGGCCTCCGCCGTGCGCTTCCAGTTCTGCTCCTGGATGGTGAAGTAGATGTAGGCGTTGGGGTCGGTCTCCCAGCCCTTGCACTTGACCACCCAGCCCGGCTGGCCGCCGCCGCCGGCGTTGCCGCCGCGGGGAACGGCTTCGCCGAACTCGCCGTTCGGGTACTGCGGGTACTCCTCGAGGTAGCCGATCGCGTCGAGACGCTGCTGGTCGCGGAGCTTGACCCGGCAGAGGTTGAGCACGGCGTCCTGCATCGCTGCCGACACCTTCTGACCCTTGCCGGTCTTGTCGCGCTGGATGATGGCGGTGAGGATGCCGATCAACAGGTGCATGCCGGTGTTGCTGTCACCGAGGGCCGCCCCGCTGACGGTCGGTGGGCCGTCCCAGAACCCGGTCGTGGACGCACCGCCGCCGGCGCACTGTGCCACGTTCTCGTAGACCTTGAGGTCGTTCCACGTCGAGTCGTCGTTGAAGCCCTTGACCGAGCCGAAGATCAGCCGCGGGTTCCACTCCTGGAGCTTCTCCCACGACAGGCCCATGCGATCCATCGCCCCCGGTGCGAAGTTCTCCACCAGCACGTCGGCCTCGCGAACCAACTTCTCCATCACCTCGAGTCCCTCGGGTGACTTCGTGTCGATCGCCAGTGAGCGCTTGTTGCTGTTGAGCATGGTGAAGTACAACGCGTCCACATCGGGGATGTCGCGCAACTGGTTTCGCGTCACGTCACCTCCGCCGGGGCGCTCGACCTTGAGGACGTCGGCTCCGAACCAGGCGAGCATCTGAGTGCACGCAGGGCCCGCCTGGACGCCGGTGAAGTCGATCACCTTGATCCCCGAGAGCGGTAGTTCAGTCATGACACGTTTCCTTTCCTGTTGTTGATCGTGTCGGTCGGTTGGCTCAGTGCTTGGCGGTGATGCCCTTGGGGTTGAGATGGGCGATGTTGCCGCTCTCGGTGCCGTCGGACGGGTCGATCACGCAGTCGATGAGTGCGGGCCTGCCCGACGCCAGCGCCTCCCGAAGGGCGGCAGCGACCTCCTCGGGCGTCGTCGCCTGATACCCCTTGCCGCCGAAGGCCTTGATCATGAACTCGTGGCGGGCCCGCAACGCGGTCGGCGCCGGGTCGCTGGTGGTGGAGTGATCGTCACCGCGGTAGACACCGCTGTTGTTGAGGACGACGGTGACGATCGGCAGGTTGTAGCGGCAGACCGCCTCCAACTCCATTCCGCTGAACCCGAAGGCGCTATCGCCTTCGATCGCGACCACCGGCTCGCCGGTCTCAACGGCGGCGGCGATGGCGTAGCCCATGCCGATGCCCATGACGCCCCAGGTCCCACTGTCCAACCGGTGGCGCGGTACCTGCATGCCAATCGTGTTGCGCGCCAGGTCAAGCGCGTTCGCGCCCTCGTTGACGACGTAGACCTGGGGGTTGTCGGCCAGGACGTCGCGGATCGCTTGCAGGGCGCCGAGGAACTTCATCGGGTGCGCGGTCAGCGCAGCCTGGAGGCGCCCCTCCATCTTGGCGACATTCTGTGCCGACTTCTCCGAAAGCTCCTGGCGCCACTGTGCCGGGACGGTGATCTGGCCGGGTTTGCTCCGCTTGGCGAGTGCCTCGACGACCGACCCGATGTCGCCGACGAGCGGCGCCGCGATGGGTTGGTTGCTGTCCATTTCGGTGGCCGCGATGTCGATCTGAATGAATTTGGCGTCGGGATTCCATTGCGGCGCTTCACCATGTCCGAGTAGCCAGTTCAGACGCGCACCGACGAGCATCACGACGTCGGCCTTGCGCAGGGCAAGCGATCGGGTGGTGGCCGCCGATTGCGGGTGGTCGTCGGGCAGTAGGCCCTTCGCCATCGACATGGGCAGGTACGGCAGTCCGGTGGACTCGATGAAGTCCCGGATCTGCTCGTCGGCCTGCGCGTAGGCGGCGCCCTTGCCGAGCACGACCAAGGGCCGCTGGGCGCCGGCGAGCAGGTGGATCGCGCGGTCGACCGACTCGGTGTCGGGCAGCTGCCGCGGCGCCGGGTCGACGAGCCGCCACTGCGTCCTTGCGGCCCGCTCCGCATCGATTACCTCGCCGAGCACTGCCGCCGGAATGTCGAGGTAGACACCTCCGGGGCGGCCGGACACCGCGGTGCGGATCGCTCGGGCGATGCCGCGGCCGATGTCCTCGGCCCGCGACACCCGGTAGGCCGCCTTGGCGAACATCTTGGCCGCAGGCAGCTGGTCCATCTCCTCGTAGTCTCCGCGCTGGAGGTCGACGAGATGGCGCTCGCTGGAACCGGAGATCTGAACCATCGGGAAGCAGTTGGTGGTGGCATTGGCAAGCGCAACGAGCCCGTTGAGGAAACCCGGTGCGGACACCGTGAGGCAGATGCCGGCCTTCTGGGTGAGGAACCCGGCCGCCGCTGCCGCGTGGCCGGCGTCGCTCTCGTGGCGGAAGCCGATGTAGCGGATGCCGGATGCCTGTGCGTGCCGGGCCAGGTCGGTGATCGGGATGCCGACCACCCCGTAGATGGTGTGCACGTCGTTGAGCTTGAGCGCGTCGACGACCAGATGGATCCCATCGGTCAGAGCAGCCGGCTCGTCGACGTGCCCTGCCTCCGTGGCTGGCATGGAAGCGACGGTCGTCATTGTGTGGACCCTTCCTGGGTGTTGGCTATTTCCCTTACGTACTACGACTTTTCACGTTGCCGACGGCCGCGTCCAAGACCTGTCGTCAACCGGCCGATAAACGCCGGTTATCAAGGAGTGCGGCGTCGTCCCACGTCGTTTTTATGGGCATTTAGGGCCTGCTCAGGTCGGCGGCGAACTCTCGCCGTTCCAGGTCGAAGGCCTCGTCAAGGCGCGCACCCGCCGCCACGTTCAGGAACGCTCTGGCCGCAACGGATCCGGAGCCCGCGTGGATCGCCATCGAGATCTGTGCCGTCGTCTCCGGCTCGACGAGGCGGACGGCCCTCGCTCCCCCGGTCGCCGGGATCGAGCGCAGCCAGGTGTGCGGCACCACGCTCGCCCATGCACCGGTGGCCACGTGTGCATAGAGCGACGCCACTGAGTCGGTTTCCACCTGAGGTAACGCCGCTGCTCCGTTGGCCGCGAACGCCTTGTCGATGAACTGACGAAAGCGCATGTGTGGCATCAGCAATGCCAAAGGCAGCTGGGCCGCCTCGGCCCACGTGATGGTGCGGGCGCCAGGCACGATCTGCTCGCCGGAGACGAGCAGTACGTATCGCTCCCTGTACAGCGGCACGACCTCGAGGCCCGACTGATCGTCGGGGCCGAAGTGAGCGATGGCGGCGTCCAGCTCGAAGTCGCGTAGTTGGCGGAGCAACTCCGTGGACGACAACCGGGAGCAGATGGTCACCTTGGCCAGCGGGTGCAGTGCGCAGAATGCGGCGACGGGAAGCGCCGTCGTCGTCGAGACCGTGGGCCCCGTGCCAAGGCGCAGTGTCCCCGAGATGCCGGCCCGCATGGCGGCCGCCTCGGCCTTGAGTCCGTCGTGCTCGGCGAGCAGGCGCTTGGCCCAGACGACCAGCCGTTCGCCTTCCAGCGTCAGACCCTCGAAGTTCTGCCCGCGGTAGATCAGCGTGACGTTCAGCTCCCGCTCCAGCTTGGCGATCGCCGTGGAGAGCGCGGGTTGCGATACGTAGCAGGCCTCCGCCGCACGCGCGAAGTGTCGTTCCCTGGCCACGGCGACGAAGTACTCCAGCTGGCGCAGCAGCATGAGCACTCCTCCTCGCCTCTGAACGCTTCAAACCTGTGTGTATGCAGTATGCGTTATCCTGTACGCTAGCGCAATTCCCGCAGCACAATCAACTGAGGCGAAGGAGCAGCGACGTGGCTGACAGCACCGGCACCATGAGCGAGGCGTGGCTGTCCCACGCGGTCGTGACCGAGTCGGCCGAGGCCATCGTGGTGGCCGACCCGGACGGAGTCATCCGGTTGTGGAACGACGGGGCCGCTCGCATGTTCGGGTATTCGGCCGCAGAAGCGGCAGGCCAGACCCTGGACTTGATCATCCCTGAGAAGCTGCGGGCGCGGCACACGAAGGGTTACCGGGAAACGATGGCCACCGGCGTCACCCGCTACGGGGACACCCTGTTGAGCGTGCCGGCCACCCACCGCGACGGGCATCGCCTGTCGATTGAGTTCAGCGTGGCCCTGCTGCGGGACGAGGCGGGCGAGATCGTCGGGATATCGGCGATCATGCGCGAGGTGACCGAGCGCCGCAATGCCGAGCGGGAGCTGCGCGCCAAGCTGGCCGAGGCCGAGAGCCGCGTCGGGCCGGCCTGACCGGACCCCCGCGCGGCGACGTCATTCGATGCGCAGTACGCGCACCGAGTCGGTGTAGCCGGCCACCCCGCTGCGGCTTCCCGACACCACGACGACCACGTCGCCGGGATGACAGGTCCCCATCGTCACCAGAGCCTCGCTGACCTCGGTCGCCATGGTCTCGGCCTTGGCTGCGGGTGCCACCACGGCGGACTCGACGCCCCAGGAGTAGGCCAGCCGCGCACGCACGGACTCGTCGTGCACGAACGCCAACAGCGGCAGCGGCGATCGCTGCTGCGCCAGGCGCAGTGCGGTGTTACCCGTGCGGGTGAAGCAGCACAACGCCGCGGCGCCGAGTCGTCTGCCCACTTCGCATGCCGCCGCAGCGATCGCATCACCGAAGACGGCATCCTGGCCGTCCTCACAGGTGGCCCAGTCCGACGTGTCGCCGAGGCTGGCCCCGCCCTCGGCGGCTTCGACGATGCGCGCCATCGTCGCCACCGTGTGCGCTGGATACTCCCCGACGCTGGTCTCGGCGGACAGCATCACTGCGTCCGCCCCGTCGAAGACCGCGTTGGCCACGTCCGAGACCTCGGCCCGGGTGGGACGCAGATCGGTGATCATCGAGTCGAGCATCTGGGTCGCCACGATGACGGGCTTCGCCGCTTGACGGCACAGGCGGATGGCGCGCTTCTGCACCAGTGGTATCTGCTCGAGCGGCATCTCCACACCGAGGTCACCGCGCGCGACCATCAGGCCGTCGAAGGCCTCGACGATCGCCGGCAGGTCCGCAACCGCCTCAGGCTTCTCGAGTTTCGCGATGACCGGCACCCGCCTGCCGACCTCGTCCATGATCGCGTGTGCGAGCTTCACCTCCTCGGGAGCCCGGACGAAGGACATGGCGACCATGTCCACGCCCAGCTCGAGGGCGAACCTCAGATCTTCGATGTCCTTCTCGGACAGGGGCGGAACGCTCACGTCGATCCCTGGCAGCGATATGCCCTTGTGGTCGCTGACCGGGCCGCCGTGCACGACCTCGCACCTGATGTCGTCGCCGTTGACGTCGAGCACCCGTAGGTCGACCTTGCCGTCGTCGACCAGTAGCCGATCGCCCGGTCGGACGTCCTTCGCCAGCCCGTCGTACGTCGTGGAGACCCGGTCGTGGTCACCGGGGCAATCCGCGGTGGTGATCACGATCTGTTCACCGTCCGCCCAGACCACCGGTCCGTCGGCGAACTCACCCAGCCTGATCTTCGGGCCTTGGAGGTCCGCGAGCACGCCGACCGCACGACCGCTGTCCGCGGCGATCTGGCGGACCAGGCCGTACACCACCGAGTGGTCCGCTCGGGTGCCGTGGCTGAAGTTGAAGCGCGCGACATCCATTCCGGCGTCGACGAGTTCGGCAAGTGATGACGCGGTGCTGGTGGCGGGTCCGAGTGTGCAGACGATCTTGGCGCGACGGTTCACAGTGTTCTCCCTAGGTCGTCAGAGCCGGCTGGATTTCCGCTTCGCGGATGCGAGCGGAATGCGACGCTCCTGGCTCGCACGTGCGCGCGAGG
>NZ_JAVRPS010000128.1:0-12541 GCF_032162105.1 Mycobacterium sp.
GCGAACAGCTGCTTGCGCTCTATCGGACAAGACCGCATGTCGCGCCGCAAGTGGACCTGGATCCGGAAACGCTTCGGGCGGAACCGTATCCGTCGAACGGATACAATGCGGATCTGTTGACCCACGACACCGGATGGCGTCCGCAATACACGTTCGAAGAGGCGCTTGACGACTATCTCGAGTGGCTTGGCGAACACCCCTACTGACCCTTCACACGTGGCTGGGCTTGCCCCGCGATGCAAGGGCGTTGACTCTGCGAGGAGGGCGTAGAAGTGCGAGTGGCGTACGTCGTGAGCGCAGAGCCGAGCGTGGTTTGGGCGCTCAGAGCCGGAACAGGCGCTGCGCATTTCGGTATGCGATCTTGTCCCTGTCGGCCGGGCTGATCGGTGCCTCGGCCAAAAACTTCGAATGTTCCGCCGGATCGCCGAAGGGGTAGTCGCTGGAGAACATGATGCGGTCGGCGCCGAACACCTGCAGGGCGCACAGCAGCGGCGGAGTAGTGGTGTAGCCGCAGATGGTGATGTGCACGTGCTCGCGGATGACTTCTGCCACCGAAGGCGCCTCGGGGTTGGCCCTACTGAGCACCCTGTCCGCACGCATGAGTGAGAACGGCAGGTTCTCACCCATGTGCCCGACGACGATCTGCAGCTTGGGATGCCGGGCGAAGACACCCGCGGCGGCCAGTCGCAGCACGTGCAGGCCGGTCTCGGCGTGCCATCCCCAGGCCGCGGTGGACAGCGCACTACCCGTTTGTCCGGGAAGACCACTGAAGTACACCTCCGCGACCTGCTGCGGGGGATAGGTTGGGTGCAGGTAGATCGGCGCCTCGAGTTCTTCGATGGTCGTGAGCAATTCATCGAACTCGGATGCGTCCAGGAAGCGTCCATGGGTATGCCCGTTGATGACCACGCCGCAGAATCCCAGTTCGGTGATCGCCCGCTTGACTTCCATGATCGCTGCGGCCGGGTCCTGGGTGGGCAGGCTGGCCAACGCGTTGAACCGGTCGGGGTGGGCCGCAACGGCTTCGGCGCAGCGGTCGTTGAGTGCTCTGCTGAGTTCGGCGGCGGCCTCTGCGGGCACCTGCTGGGAGCCCGGTGCGACGACGGAGAGAACCTGTATGTCGATGCCGCCTTCGTCCATGGCCCGCAGGCGCTGCTCGTCGACGTCGGCCAGTCTCGCGGTGAGCGCTTCCGGTGCCATCGAGGTCGGCCACACCTGGTCGACGAGATCGGTGGGGAGTACGTGTTCTTCGAGGGCGATCAGTGTCATGGCGATCCTTTCGTCGTGGGAGCTGCGGTGGCTCAGGCCGCGACGTTCACGGCCAATCGGGGCAGCAGTGCGTGAGCATTTCCGTGCATGACCTTGGTGAGCAGCTCGGGCCGGTCCGCGAAGTAGGCGTCGACGTTGCGCGTGTACCAGCCGGCCATGTCCGGAGTCACCGCGGGAAAGTCCGTGCCGAACAGGATCTGGTCGGGTGGTACGAAGTTCTCCAGCGCGATCAGGTTCGTCTCGAAACCCGACAGCGCCGTCTCGAAGTAGAAGGTGCGGAAGTCGGCGATGATCTCCTCGGGACTGAGATCACAGCCGAGATAGTGCGACAGCACCGCGACCCGCGAAGCGAGGAAGGGTGTGCTCCCGCCGGAGTGCGATAGCAGAATCCGCGCGTTCGGGTACTGACGTTTGCGGCCGCTGGTGACCAGATCCGCTGCGCCCTTGTACGTCTCGTTGGGCACCTCGCTTACGGGGGTCGGCAGGAAACGGTTGGGCATCCGGTTGCGTCCCGGTGTCTGCTCTCCGTGCAGAAAGACAAGCGTGCCGCGCCGGTCGAGTTCGGCCCAGAGTGGCTCGAAGACGTCGTCGCCGAGTGATCGGGCATCATCACCAGTGCCATAGACGTTGGTCAGGGTGATGCCGTCGGCGTCGAGTTCATCAAGGGCATAGGTGAGCTCGTTGAGTGCCGCGTCGACATCGGTCGGGGTCGGCAGGTGTGCGAAGAAGCCGAACCGGCCCGGGTGGTCCTCGACCGCCTGCCGGGCGACCGTGTTGATCCCGCGGGCGAAGGTCTGACGCTGCTGGGCCGGCAGGCCGTGCTCCAAATCGTTGGGCAACGACAGCACTGCCGTCTGGATTCCAAGGCCGTCCATGAAGGCCAGGCTCTTTTCCGGTGTCCAGAGTGGGCCTCCGCCGGGGAAAGTCCATCCGGAGTCCGCGACGAGCGAGCCTTGTAGCGACTCGGCCAGTTCGCCGCTCGGGAAGATGTGATGGTGGAAGTCGACCCGCGCAAGGCCCGAACTCGTGGTCATCACTCCAGCTAAGCAGCTAGTTGACTGTTGTCAATAGTTGCTACCTGCTAACTTCTTGGAATGAATGACTCCCCGGCGGCCCCCGAGCTGCGGCTCTTGGATGCCCTGTTCAGGCTGAACAAGTCAGTGCTCGCCGATGCGCGCACGCACATCGCCGCCGCCGCGGACCTCGACCTCGCCGACTTCCTCACGCTGCGCACCATCGAGCTCGGTGTCGACACGCCCGGCGGACTGATCCGCGACCTCGGTCTCAACCCCGCTGTGGTGAGTCGCGCGCTGACGAAGCTGACGAGGGCCGGGCTGATCGAGCGTCGGATCGATTCCGACGACTCCCGGCGCTCGCGGGTCGATCTCACCGAGGCGGGTGCGCTCACCACCGCGGCGATTGGCGCCCGCATCCGGCCGGGTCTCGCAAAACGCCTGCAGCAGCTCGACCCGGACCGGATCGACACCCTTCTGGAGAGCCTCGAAATGCTCTGAGTCACGACGATGACGAGTCGGCGGCGATCTCCGCGAGACGTCGTGCAGGTGAGTCGAAGCTCGGGAACATGTGTGGACACTGGGAGTCGAGGACTTCGACAGCCACGACGGCGCCACGCACGCGCAGCTTCATCGCGGTGTGCATCAGTCGGTTCGGCGGCGCGATGGGATCACCGGCAGAGCCGATGAGCAGTACGCGGGAGGAGTTCCAGTCGCGGCGCATGACGGGTCGTGAACTCAGAAGCGAGAGTGGCACACCGACGTGCTCGGCGCAGTGGTACTGCGCGAGCACCAGATCGCCAGTGAGCCGTTCGGATGCGGGGCCGTAGTGGTCGCTGATACAGCCGGTCGGAATCAGCCGGTGTCGGACGATCGAGCTAAGAGGCAGCGGCTCGGCCGACTTGCCGACGGTCGATGCCCGGGTGGCGATGAGCATGGCCGCCGGGCCGGGCAGCCCGGCGCCGCAGATCAAGAACCGCCCGATGCCGAGCCCATGGTCGGGTGCGATACGCGCGATGTCGACGATGCCTGCGGAGTGCGACAGCACGTCAAGGTGAGGCGACTTGGCGGCCCAGCGTGCGACCATCGCGTTCGTCGCAGCTCGCCGGACCCGGCCATTCACTCGGGAGATCAACGAGCGGGGCGGAGTGGCCTCTCCGAGAAGGCCTTTCGGCGTATGGCCCGGCATGTCGAACGCGACCACCCGAACCCCCTTCGCCGCGCATCTTTCAGCCAGCAAGGCGAACACGGCGCCGGAGCATCCGCCGCCGCTGAAGCACAACAACGTGGGCATCGGCGCATCGTGGGCGAGATCGGCGTGTTGGTACTCGACGATGGGGAGACCGGCCGCTGAAGCGGAGATGATCCGGGCCTGCACCTCGATCGGTTGGTTCCGGTCGGCCGCGTAGATCTCAACCCGTGCACAGGTCACGCGGGAGCCGTCAGGCTGCTGGCGTTCCGGCCGAGTGGGCGGCATGGGCGCCTGCTCGGCGGCCGAAGAACGATCCCTCGCCCAGTTGGGTGCCGCTGCCATAGCTCTTGCCGTCAATGGCGATGTTCGACGCGCAGGCGCCCACCGCGTACAGTCCCGCGATCGGGCTGGTATCAGCACGCAAGACCCTGCCGTCCACGGTGGTGGTCAACCCACCGAGAGTGAAGGCGGAATAGGCGGCCGTTCCGAGGGACAGGTCGAACGCACCCCACGGTCCGCGGTGCTGCGCGGCCAGGAACTCCGGCTGTTTGTGAAAGTCGGGGTCTTGCCCCATCGCCGCGTAGGTGTTGTAGCGCTGCAGCGTGGCGCATAGGTTGCCGGACGGGATTCCCAGCGCCTTCTCCATGTCGGCTGGCGTCTCCCAACCGTCGATGAGAGGCACCAGCGGCATCCGTGGCATCTGCAGGTGCGCTTCGTCGACGATGAGGAACGCCGTGCTGTCGGGTTGTTCCATGACGAACGCCGACGTGCGTGCGTGGTAGGAGTCCTCGGTCACGAAGCGGTGACCCTGGTTGTTGACGATGAGTCCGGTCAACAGGATTCCCGGCGGATACACCGGTGCGGTGATGAACACCTTGTCCATGTCTCGTGCGGCGGCGCCCGCCGACATTCCCAGCCGAATACCGAGCCCGTCGTCGTAGGCATTGCCCAGTGCCATGGGCGTCGTCTTCAGCTGCGGGATGTGGTGGGCGACCATCTCGGAATTCATGATGAATCCGCCCGCGGCGATGACGACGGCCCCGGCGCGCACCGCGCCGGACTCTTCGTAGCGCCGCCACGTGGTGCCCACCAGATCTCCGCCACGCCTCACCAGGCCGGTCGCGCCCGTCTCATAGCGGATCTGCACACCGAGTGAGGCGGCGCGCTTGAGCAGGAGATCGACCACCATTCGCGCGCCTCCGGTGTCGCCGGCCACCGGAACCTTGTGACCGCGAGGGGCGGGCGCCGTCTCGGTGCAGAACGGCCACACCTTTTCGTTGCCGGTGTACATCAGGCCTTCGGTGTGGGGTTGGATGACCGCCTTGCCGGGGAAGTAGCTGCGTTCGAACCGGAAACCGAGGTCTTCCAGCCAGGTGAAGTGCTCGACGCTGCCCTCGCAGTAGGCGCGGATCTTGGCGTGATCGGGGTCGGGGGACACTGCGACGAGGTAGTCGTACATCTGCCGAGCCGAGTCCGGATGACCGGTGGCCTGCTGCACGGGAGTGCCGCCGCCGAGGTAGAAGTGGCCCCCTGCCAGCGCAGTGGTTCCGCCGGCCTCGGCTGCCCGCTCGAGGACCAGCACCCGCGCGCCCGCCTCCGCGGCCGCCACCGCCGCGCAGCCGCCTGCGATGCCGAACCCGATCACCACGACGTCGGCCTCATCGGACCACGTCGTGACGTCATCGGCCTCGACGACCTCCGGAAGGATTGTGGCACTGCTCATTTGGGACCGTCCTGGACGGGTGTAGCCGGGTGTGTCACCGCTGTCGGTGTCGGAGCATGCAGTGCGACGGCATCGATGGCGGCGAGCTTGCCGGCGAGCCGTTCGACGTACCTGGCGACGTCGTCGGCGGAGCGGTCGGGCAGGCCGAACAACACCTCGGTGACGCCGAGGTCTGCCCAGCGGGCCAGTTTGTCGGGGTCGGGTTTGAAGTCCAGGGCGACGATCTGGGGTGCGCCGTGTCGGCCGGCGGCGGCCCAGGTGTCCTGCAGCAGTTTGACCGGGGTGTCGATGTCGAAGTCGCGGGGGGTGGTGATCCAGCCGTCGGCGCTGCGGGCGATCCAGGTGAAGTTCTTCTGGCTGCCGGCGGCGCCGACGAGGATCGGGATGTGGGACTGCACGGGTTTGGGCCAGGCCCAGCTGGGGCCGAACTTGACGAACTCGCCGTCGTATTCGGCTTCCTCCTGGGTCCACAGTGCGCGCATGGCTTCGAGGTATTCGCGCAGCATGGTGCGGCGCCGCGCCGGGGGCACGTTGTGGTCGGCGAGTTCGTCGGTGTTCCAGCCGAATCCGACGCCGAGGCTGACCCGGCCACCGGAGAGGTGATCGAGGGTGGCGATCGACTTGGCCAGGGTGATGCAGTCGTGCTCGACGGGCAGGGCCACCGCGGTGGATAGCCGTACCCGTGAGGTGACTGCGGATGCGGCGCCCAGGCTGACCCACGGATCGAGGGTGCGCATGTAGCGGTCGTCGGGCAGTGACTCGTCGCCGGTGGTGGGGTGGGCGGCCTGTCGCTTGATCGGGATGTGGGTGTGTTCGGGCACGTAGAAGGTGTGAAAGCCATGATCGTCGGCCAGTTTCGCGGCGGCCGCCGGCGCGATGCCCCGGTCACTGGTGAAAAGTACGAGCCCGTAGTCCATGACCAGAATTAGAACGTGTTCCAGTCTGTCGGCGCAAGGCGGGTCCCGCTACTCGCATCGGCGGACCGCACACTTCGGGTAGTCCACTACTCACGACCCGGTGGGGTATCGGGCTGAAGAGTTCGGGCCATGGATACCGAACGATCGACAGGAAATCGACTCAAGGAGTGGGCTCGGCGCTATCTGCCGTGCGAGATCGCCGGAACGACATGTGAATTCGGGGGCGCGGGAATCGCCTACCTGCTCACCGGGTCGTTCGCCGCGGCTGCCATCGTCGCCACCATCGGTGCCTCGTTCGGGTACTACGCGGCAGCCTATGGCACCGCGGTACGCACCACCTATCGCGAGCATCTCCACCTGTCGCGGGCGCGGCGGGCGCTGACCGCCAACGGGCTCGCGCTCCGCAGCATCGCGATCGAGTTCGGCCCCGCCGAGGTGATCGACAGCCTGCTGATCCGGCCGCTGGCCTTCTATCTGGGGCCGATCCTGTTCGATGGCATGGTGGCCGGCTGGATCTTCGCCAAGCTGGTCGCCGACGTCGGTTTCTACGTCCTCGCCATCTTCAGCTACGAGCGGTTCAAGGGTCTGCTGGCAGTGCGCCTGCCCGTATCCGAGGAGGTGGCACATGGATATGCAACGCCGATCGCAGCTGCGTGACCAGCTGAGGGCTCGGGCCAGGCAATTTCGAGAACTCGTCGCCGAACACGGAACGCCGCTACTGGTTCTGGACCCCTACCGGGTGGCCGCGCAGTACTCGCTGCTCAGTGATCAGTTGCGCGGGTTCCGGTTGCACTACGCCGTCAAGGCCCTGCCGCATCCAGCGGTGCTGAAGGTGCTGGCGGCCTGTGGCAGCAGCTTCGACGTCGCGACGAATGCCGAAGTCGATCATCTGCACTCACTCGGCATCCCGATGACCCGCTGCATCCACACGCATCCGGTCAAGAAGCCGGCGGACATCGACCACGCGTACCGGCGAGGAATTCGGACGTTCGTCGTCGACAACCCGGCCGAGGCGCAGAAGTTCGTCGGCCGGGGACCCGACATCGAGGTTTTGGTGCGGCTGGCGTTTCCGAATCCGTCGGCCAAGTCGGATCTGTCGACAAAGTTCGGCGCCGACCCGGCCGAGGCGGAGCTGTTGGTCAAACACGTCGTCGCCGCCGGGGTTCGGTTCGCCGGGTTCAGCTTCCATGTCGGCAGCCAGGGCTCGTCCGTGCGGCCCTACCGCGACTCGCTGCGCGCCACGCTCGAGCTCACCCGGCACGTCGAGCGGACGCTGGGGCTGAACGTGTCGACCATCGACATCGGCGGCGGCTTCCCGGTGTCCTACCGCGAGGACATGCCCCCCATCGGTGCGATCGCCGACGTCGTCGACGAGGTGCTCGGCTCGCGCCGGAGCAAGTACACCTTGCTGGCCGAACCGGGCCGGTTCATGGTCGCGGACTGCATGACGCTACTGACCAGCGTCGTCGGCAGCGCCACCCGCGCGGGCCGGTCATGGCACTACCTCGATGACGGCCTGTACGGCAGCTACTCCAACGTCATGACCGAGGACGTCCATCCGCCGATCATCGCGCTGGCCGAACTCGACGATGTCAGGGGCGGGCAGCTGCCTCTGGATGCTGTCACGCTGGCCGGACCCACTTGCGACAGCGTCGACGTCGTCGCGAGCGACTACCCGATGCCGGCCTTGCGGGTCGGTGACGTCGTGGTCAGTCCGATGATGGGCGCCTATACGACGGTGACGTCGTCACGCTTCAACGGAATCGGCGAGACGCCGATCGTGGTGGCCAATGCCGCAGCGAACCATGTTGACCGGGTTGGTCCGTAACACGCTCGACGGAACTACGCTCAGCCGATCGTTGGCAAACTAAGAGGGGTGTGCCATGAAGCGATTGACACGAGACGAGATCCCGGCGGTCGTGCAGGGTGGCGGCGTTGACTTCCGGACTCAGGAGGTCGGCGACATGTCCATCGCCTGGGTGCAACTAGCGGCAGGCACCGACCTGCGGCCCGCGCTGGTTGGACTCGACGGCGATCTCTGCCAGTGCCCGCACTGGGGGTACATGCTGAGCGGACGACTGCGCATGCACACCGCCGACGAACCTCACGAATACTCGGCGGGGGACGCGTTCTACTGGGCTGCTGGTCACGCACCGGAGGCGGTCACCGACTGCGAATACATCGATTTCTCGCCCACCGAGGACATCAATCCAGTGCTCGCTCATCTCACCGGCGGAGGCTGAACCGGCTGACTTTCCGTCACCGCGAGCGTTACCCGCGACGGCGGTCGTGCCCGCTGCTGGGATGGCACAACATGACCACCGAACGGATCGCCGACCACGTCAAGTTCGCTTACTGGGTGCCCAACGTCAGCGGCGGCCTGGTGACCAGCGACATCGAGCAGCGCACCGACTGGAACTACGAGTACAACAAGAAGCTGGCCCAGACCGCGGAGAACAACGGCTTCGAGTACGCGCTGTCCCAGGTCCGCTACGAAGCCAGCTACGGCGCCGAGTACCAGCACGAGTCCACCAGCTTCTCGCTGGCGCTGCTGCTGGCCACCGAGCGGCTCAAGGTCATTGCCGCCGTCCACCCCGGCCTGTGGCAGCCCGCGGTGCTGGCCAAGCTCGGCGCCACCGCGGATCACCTGAGCAACGGCCGGTTCGCCGTCAACGTGGTGTCCGGCTGGTTCAAGGACGAGTTCACCCACCTCGGCGAGCCGTGGCTGGAGCACGACGAGCGCTACCGGCGCAGTGCGGAGTTCCTGCAGGTGCTGCGCAAGATCTGGACCGAGGACGACGTGGACTTCCGCGGCGACTTCTACCGCATCCACGACTTCACGCTGAAGCCCAAGCCACTCAACACGCCCGAACGACCCAACCCGGAAATCTTTCAGGGCGGTAACTCGACCGCCGCACGGCGTAACGGTGGGCTGTACTCGGACTGGTACTTCTCCAACGGCAAGGACTTCGACGGCCTCACCGAGCAGGTCGTCGAGGTTCGCGACCACGCCCGTGGCGCCAACCGCGAAGTGCGCGTCGGGCTCAACGGGTTCATCATCGCCCGCGACACCGAGAAGGAAGCGAAGGACGTCCTCAGGGAGATCATCGAGAAGGCCAACCGGCCCGCTGTCGAGGGCTTCCGCGGCGCAGTGCAACAGGCCGGCAACTCCACCGGCGACAAGAAGGGAATGTGGGCCGACTCGTCGTTCGAGGACTTGGTGCAGTACAACGACGGATTCCGCACCCAATTGATCGGCACGCCCGAGCAGATCGCCGAACGGATCGCCGGCTACCGCAAACGCGGCGCCGACCTGATCCTCGGCGGCTTCCTTCACTTCCAGGAGGAGATCGAGTACTTCGGCGCCAACGTGCTGCCGTTGGTGCGCGAAATCGAGGAGTCCGAAGACAATTCGCGCGACGCTCCGGTTCTCGTCTCGGCCTGAACATCGGCTGTTTGCTCACCGCGGCCGCGTGGTACCCGACGCGCCGACGGGGATCAACGCCGCGCCGCCGTGCGCTAGCGTGGATGGTCGAATCAATGCACAGGAGAGGTCATGACCTACCCGCCCAGTAGCCCCGGCTATTCATCCACACCGCCGACGACGCAGTTCTCTGTACCAACTCAGCAGTTGTCCACGATCCCCGAGTCCGCTCCCGCGGGCCCCAGCAAGCTGCCGGTGTACCTGGCCGTCGCGGTCACGGTGCTCGGTTTCGCCGTCTATCTGTCGAGTTTCGGCCCGCAGTTCACCATCAGTAACTCGGAATTTCCTCAGCTCGGCTCCGCCAGCGGCAGCACGCTGGGTCTGGGCATCGCCGTGCTGGTGGCGCTCCTGTCCGGCCTGGTGGCCGGGGTGACGCTGCTGCCCAAGCAGAACAACTACTCCGCCGTGGCAGCCGTCACCGCCGTCCTGGGGTTCCTCCTGGTCATCGGTGAGGTCATCAACGCGCCGAGCGGTGCCACCATCGACTGGGCGCTGTACCTGGTCATCGCCTTCAGCCTGCTGCAGACCCTCGCAGCAGGGGCGTGGTTGTTGCTCGCCGCGGGCATCATCACCGCGCCGGTGCCGAAGCCCAAGTACGAACAACCGCAGCAGTACAACCCGTACGGCGCTCCCGGCGGCTACTACGGCCAACCTCAAGGTCAGCCCCAAGGTCAGCCGCAGCACGGCGGTCCCGGGCCCCAGCAGCGGCCGAGCTACCCGCCGCAGTACGGCCAGGGTTACCCGGGCGCCCCGTCGACCGGCGGCTTCCAGGCCACCCCGACGCACTCCGGGCCCCCGACGCCGCCGACCGGCTTCCCCACCTACGGCAACCCCCAGCAGTCCGCCGCGCCCGGCACAGGAGCCCACGCGCAGCCCCAACAATCAGCGCAGCCACAGCAGCCGGCTACGGAGCAATCGGGTCCTCCTCCGTCATAATCACTAGCGGCGCGCACGACGACATCGCGCGCACCAGCTCGTGCGAGGAGCAACCCGTCTAGTGGACAACCGGCCAGTCGGCACCCGTCAGGCCCGCGACCTGCTCAGGGTCGCGTTCGGTCCGTCCGTGATCGCGCTGGTCGTCATTGCTGCGGTGGTGCTGCTACAGCTGCTGATCGCCAACAGCGACATGACGGGCGCGTTCGGGGCGATCGCCACCGTGTGGCTCGGGGTTCACCAGGTGCCTGTCTCGATCGGTGGCAGCGAGCTGGGCGTGATGCCGCTGCTACCGGTCCTGGCGGTGGCGTGGGGGACCGCGCGCACCACCGCTGCGGCCATCCGGCCCGGCAGTTCGTGGTTCGTCGTCCGCTGGGTCGTCGCGTCGGCCGTGGGCGGCCCGATGCTGATCGCCGCGATCGCGTTGGCCGTCATCCATGACGCGTCCTCCGTGCTGACCGAACTGCAGACGCCGAGCGCACTGCGCGCCTTCGGCGGGGTCCTGTCGGTGCACCTCATCGGTGCTGCGATCGGCGTCGGTTCCCGCGTGGTGCGGCGCCCGTCGATGGCGGCCCGGGTGCCGGGTTGGCTGCCGGAGGCCGGCCGGGCGGGAGCGGCGGGGGTGCTGGCGCTGTTCGGGCTCTCCGGCGTCGTCGCGGTCGGGTCGATGGTCGTGCACTGGTCGACCATGCACGACCTGTACGCCATCACCGACTCGGTGTTCGGCCAGTTCAGCCTCACGATGCTGTCGGTGCTCTACGTGCCCAACGTGATCGTCGGCACGGCGGCCGTCGCCGTCGGTTCCAGCGCGCACGTGGGCTTGGCCACGTTCAGTTCCTTCACCGTCCTCGGCGGTGACGTGCCCGCGGTACCGGTGCTCGCCGCCGTGCCGTCTCCGCCGCTGGGACCCGTCTGGGTGGCGCTGCTGATCGTTGCCGCCGCGTCGGCCGTCGCGGTCGGCCAGCAGTGCGCGCGACGGCCCATGCCCTTGCCACTGGCGGCGGCGAAGCTAGTGGTGGCGGCGGCGCTGGCCGCCGTCGTGATGGCCGTGCTCGGCTACGCGGGCGGCGGCCAACTCGGAAACTTCGGCGAGGTCGGCGTTGACCAGACCACGTTCGGTCCTGCCGTCTTCCTGTGGTTCGTGTCGATCGGCGGCCTGACCGTCGCGATGACCGGCGGCATCGCCCGCAGGCCCAGGTCCGCTCGCGCGCCCGCACCGGTCCTCGCCGACGAGCCGCCCCCAGTCGAGTCCGACGAGGTCGAGTTCGACGAGCCGGTCCTCGGTGCGCCCGACGTCGAGCCCGAGGACGAACTCGAGGAGATCGCGTTCCCGGCAGTCGAGCCGGTGCCAGCTGAGCCCGTTGTCGAACTGCCGGTGGTCGAGGCGTCCCGCATCGTGCGCGATGACGATCTGGACGACGACCCGGAGGAACACTTCGTCACCGACGACGACGAGATTTCTGAGCCAGACACTGCCAGCGACGAGGCGCGCCGACCGGCCGATTAGGCTGCTTCCGTGCAGCCCCCGCTTCGTGTGCCCCCGAGCGCACCCGCGCGGCTGGTGGTGCTGGCGTCGGGCACCGGTTCATTGCTGGAGTCGTTGCTGGAGGCCGCCGTCGGCGACTATCCGGCGCGGGTCGTGGCGGTCGGCACGGATCGTGCGTGCCGGGCCCTTGACGTCGCTGCCACCGCTTCGGTGCCCGGCTACACCGTCCGACTCGGCGACTACCCGGATCGCGCTGCGTGGGATCGTGCCATCGCCGACGCGACCGCGGAGCATCGGCCCGACCTGGTGGTGTCGGCGGGTTTCATGAAGATCCTTGGGCGCGAGTTCCTTTCCCGCTTCCTCGGCCGTGTGGTCAACACCCATCCGGCCTTGCTTCCCGCCTTCGCCGGGGCACACGCGGTGCCCGAGGCCCTGTCCTACGGGGTACGGATCACCGGCTGCACGGTGCATCTGGTGGACGAGGGCATGGACACCGGGCCGATCCTGGCGCAGGAGGCGGTGCC
>NZ_JAVRPS010000129.1:0-4695 GCF_032162105.1 Mycobacterium sp.
TCACGGCCGCGGCGGTCAGCGGGCGGTCGTCGGCCACGTGCAATGCGGCCTGATCGGCACTGCCGGACCCCGCTGCGGTGGCGTGGCCAACGAACAACAGCCGACTCGGACCGTCGGCCAGCCTGGCGGACAACCAGTTCCAGTCGGCGTCGGTGCGCCGGAACAACTCGACGGCCGCGTCGACGGCGGGCAACACGGCTCCGCGCGCGATGGCCACCGCGAAGTGCCGGGCCAACGGCGCGTCCGGCGACGGCCGCCCCAGCACGGACCCGAGCGCGGAGTCCGCCCGCTGCCCAGGCACCCGAGGATCGAGCACCAAAAGCGGAGGACGGTCGACGCGCTCCTTCCACGTGGTGTGTTGGCGTGGCGAGTGCACGATGTTGGCAGGCACCGCCATCAACACCTCCACCATTTCCATCAGCCGGTAACCCTCGGTCAGGGAACCGGCATCTGCTGTCGGCCAAGGGATTCGGGCGGCGGACTTGCCTTCGGCCGTGATCGCGGCGGTTCTGGCCCGAACCATCTCCTCCGCCGACGGCCGCACGGTCGGCAATGCGAGCAGACCCCATGGGACGCGGGCCAGGCGCGCGCTCGGCGAGACGAACAGCACGGCCCGCGGCGCGGACGCGTACTCCAGCAGGAGTTGCCATCCGGCGTCGGACACCAGCAGCACGCCCAGCCGATAGGCCAGGGTCTGCTCGCTCGACGGCGCCGCGAACGCGCCGCAGGTGAGTGCCCGGTGCAGGGCGTCCGCGACCGTCTCGCCCGGGTTCGGCTCGGGTAGCGCGCCTGCGAGTTCGTCCAGCGCCGCGAGTAGGAGAGGCTCGTCGATCACCCAGGTGAGGGTCCGTTCCGGCCTGCCGACGACCCGCAGGCTGGCGTACGTGGCGACCCCGACGTCGGCGAACCGGAGCACTAGTGTCGCCGGAGGGTCAGTCAGGGCCACGTCGACCAGGCGACTTCGTCGGTGGTGACGTGCTGGCCGTACCGGTCGAGAGCGAGTTTGCGGTACCGCTCCAGCACGGGACCACCGGTGGGATCCATCTGCATCGGCGGCAGCGGGCCGAGCCGGGTCAGCGAGCGGCCGGACTGCACCGGAGGGCCCGCGGCGACCTGCGCGAGTTCGTCCACGTCGCTGATCGGGGCGGCGGCCGTCGCTACGCGCGACCACTCGATCACCTCCACCTGCCGGCTCTCGGCACTGAACGTGCCCCTGGCACTGTGGTATTCGATCAGCTCGCTGGTCAGTTCGCGGTTCTCCCACTCCCAGACGACGGAGAACGCCCCGGCCAGCAGCGGCGCGGCGACGCACTCGGCCCACTGCGCCCTGGCCTCGGTGTCGGTGATCGAGTAGCGCACCGAATCGACCGCAAGCGCGGCGGGCAGTTTCAGGTCGGCGGCCCGTGCCAGCTTGTCCATGGCGGTGCGGTACTGGGGACTTCCTGCCTCGGTGTGCATGACACCCAGCGCGGCTCGGTAGCGAGCTTCGGCGTCCGACCAGTCCTCTTCCGGGTCGCCCGCGCCGTCGAATCCGAGGTCGGCCAGCGCGTCGGCGCGCCACACCGAGCCGAGGTGGTCATCGAGACGCGCGTACGCGAGCCAACTGCTGCGAGGTGATTCGTCGAGGCAGGCTCGGGCCTGCGCGATCATGTCGATCGCATCCTGGTAGCGACCACGGAATATCGCGATCCAGCTGCGCTGCAACAGGATACGGTGAATGTTCAGTGGCTTGGCCAGCTCACGCCAGTGCCGTTCGGCGTTCTCCCAGCACTCGTCGGCGACCTGCAGCCCGCCGGCCGCCATCCTGTACAGCCCGAAGTACAGCCAGCAGCGGGACACGTCGTTGGCGCGCAGATACTCGGCGATCACCGGGTAGGCCTCGCGGACCAATGCCTCGGTGGTCAGCTGATCGCCCTTCGACCAACTGACGGTCGCCCGCTCCAGCCGTGTTCGGGCGATGGCCAGTGGCCAGTCGCGGGCCTCGGCACGGGCCCCCGCGCGGCGCAGCCAGGGTTCGGCTTCGGACAGCGCCCCCGTCTCGATGCAGAACCTGGCGTATCCGATGCCGCCGAGCACGAGCAGGTTGTCGGTCGACTCGCTTCCGTTCCGCGGCGCTTCGATGCCGTCGATCACGTTCTGCCACAACGGTACCGAGCGAACGTGAAGATCGTCTTCGCACAGCGCGGTGGCGCAGTTGATCCTGGCATAGGTGCACAGGTACGCATGCTCGTCGCGCAGGTCATCGAAGGCGGGGTCGTTCGACGCCATGTCGTCGAGCACCTGCAGCGCCGCCGCGGCGCCCTCGTGATCACCGAGCGCCGCCGCAACGCCGGCCTCGAGGAACTGCGCACGCCGCGAGTATCTGCAGATCAGGTGGCGCGCATCGGCGGCCGTCACCGTCGACTTGGCGACGATTTCCTCCGACGCGGTACCGCCGAGGATCGACGAGTAGACCGCCAGGCAGTCGCGGATCCGGCCAACGGCCTCCCGCGCGCCGTCGTACGCCGTCCTGACCAGGTAGAGCTCACCGAGCTGGGCCAGGACTTCGAGCATCAGATCGTCACGGTCGGCCTGCTCGATCTGCGGCATCAACGACAGCAGCAACTCCTTGGCCGCGGGCTCGTCGGCGGCCAGGGCCAGGTGGCGGGCCCGCTCGAGCTCACCGGGGATCGACACGGCTGCATCATAAGTCGCTCGACGCGATGAAAGGCGACGGACGTGCAGTGCACGTCCGCCGCCAGGGGTGAGACCCGTCAGTTGCAAGTCACCTTGATCTCGAACTTCTTCGTGATCATCCCCGCCATCGGGTTCTTCATGTCGGCACCAGCCGCCTCACCGGTGATGGTGTAGGTGCTTCCGTCGACCTTGACGTCGGCGGATCCGGTGTTCATGCCACCCATCGACGCGACCGCCAGCGCGTTTCCGTCGACGGTCAGACCCAGCGACTCGACCTTGGGCGTGGCCTCGTCGGTCATCACGACGCCGAGTCCGCCCGTGGCAGATCCGCTGGCGACGTTGATCTTGCCTGCCTGCTTGACGCAGGTCACGGTGCTGAGGTCCAGGCCGGCCAGATCCTGACCTTCCACCTTGACCTCGGTGTTGCCGCCCGTGCTCACCTGGGTGGTCGCGCTGCCGCTGGCGGCGGCGGTGCTCGACGCCGGCGTGCTGCCCTTGTCGTCGGAGCAGCCGACCAGCACGGCGGCGGCGGCGACGAGGCCGATCCCAGCAGCCAGAACCCGATTCCGTGAAGTTCCCATTGACATTCCTTCGCTTCAACGCGTCGCCCCGATGGCGTCGTCGTGATACGAGTACAGACGGCCCGAATCGCTACCGATCCCAACTATTGGCCGAGGTACGGTGACCGTGTGTCCGATTCAAGGCCCGACGACCCAGCGCCTGACGAGGCGGTTCCCGACGAAGCGGTCGTCGACGAGGTGGTCGGGGGCGACGACGTGGTCGACGCCGAGCCGCTGCCCGACCAGGCGCAGGCGGCGACCGTCACCGCCGAACCCGTGTCCGTGCCCGGGCAACCCGCGCAGCCCCTCGATACCGGGTACACCGCAGGCGGCGTGCCGACGTTCGACTCCGTGCGGGAGAAGATCGAGACGCGTTACGGCACGGCGATCGGCGCCGCCGAACTCGCCGCGGAGACCCCGGAGGGCCGCACCGTCGAGGAGCAGTACGACGCCCGTCAGCGTGCGGCGGCCGAACGGCTCGAGCAGATCCGGGCATCGATGCACGACGACGAGTCCGGTCAAGCCTGAGCCGTGCGTTCCTTCACCGTCGACGAACGGCGGGCCAGACTGGCGCGGCGCCACCTGCTGACCGCTGCGCCTGCCACCGGGTCCATCGCCGAGGTCACCTCCCAGCTGGTCGGATTGCACGCCACCGACCCGGCCACGCCCTACCTTTCGCTGTGGGCGCGGATGCCCGGCTTTCAGGTCGGTGATCTGGACGGCGCGCTCTACCAGGACCGCTCGGTGGTCAAGCATCTGGCGATGCGACGCACGCTATGGGTGTTGACCATCGGGGATCTGACCGCGGTGCAGGCCGCTGCCAGCGATCGCGTCGCAGCCAACGAGCGCAAGCGTCTGGTCGCAGACATCGAGAAGTCGGGCGTCGCCGCCAACGGAGAGGCATGGCTCGGCCATGCGTCCACGGCGGTCCTGAATCACCTCGCCGAGCACGGTCCGGCCAGCACAAGGGAACTGCGCACTGCGCTGCCCGAGTTGGCGGGCAGCTACGACCCGGCCCCCGGAAGGCGTTGGGGCGGAGACACTCCCGTCGCCCCGCGCGTTCTGACGGTACTGTCCGTCGAGGGCTTCATCGTCCGCGGCCCCAACGACGGCACCTGGACCACGTCGCGCCCGCGCTGGGCGACGGCGTCGGCCTGGCTGGGCGCCGCCGGCGATCCGACCGCAGCCGAAGCCGCGCGGGCGGGGGTGATCCGCGCCTGGCTGCGAGCGTTCGGGCCCGCCACCGTCAACGACGTGAAGTGGTGGTTCGGCAACACGCTGACCTGGGCCAGGGACGGACTGCGCGACATCGACGCCGTCGAGGTGGACATGCACGGTACGGCCGGCTGGGCGCTACCCGATGACCTCGAACCGGAACCAGGCCAGGGCCCGTGGTGCGCGCTGTTGCCCGCCCTCGACGTCACCACGATGGGCTGGCAGGACCGCGACTGGTACCTCG